>CAJWMX010000522.1 GCA_913043805.1 uncultured Acidobacteriota bacterium
GTGCGCGATCTCGCGGGTCGCGAGATGCACCGGAATCACCCCGCCCACCTCACCGCCAGTGGCCAGCACCGCGTCGGCGAGCACGCCCATCAGCCCGACTCGCCCGCCGCCATACACCAGGCTCACCCCGTACCCGACCAGAGCCTCTCCCAGTGCCCGCGTCGCCGCGGCATACTCCGGCCGAGCACCCGGGCTGGCGCCGGCAAATACGCAGATCCTCGTCATCGCCATCGATTCGCGCGCAGTATACCGGCCGCTCGGGGAACCGGTGTATCCTGCTCCCTTTGACAGAACAGAATCCGGTATCTGGAGGCACGTGTGGGCAAGAGTGAACAAACGTGGCGCAACGGAATCTCACGCAGACAGGCGCTGGCCGGCCTCGCGTCGTTCATGGCCTCCTCGCCGCTGCTCCACGCGCAGCGCGACCCCTGGCCGCTGGGACCACATCGTCGGTTCCTCGGTTTCGACGAGATGCGTGACGTGTTCGACTTCGAACCGCTGTTCCGGGCCAACGTGCCGCTGTCGATCTACGACTATACGGCGCACGGTACCGAGTCGGAGTTCACGCTGTACCGGAACCGTGACGCCTTCGACTGGGTGCAGCTGGTGAGCGGCGGTGGCGTCGACCCGGACACGGTGGACACCACGACCGAACTGTATGGCCGCACCATGCCGAGCCCGATCATGCTGGCGCCCACGGCCAGGCAGCGCGACTGCCATCCGGAGGGCGAGCTGGGCATGCATCGCGCCGCCACGACGGTGGGCGCGACCATGATCGTCAGCAATGTCTCGAGCTTCCGCTTCCCGGAGATCGCCGAGGCGGCGGAGGGTCCGCTCTGGTTCCAGCGGTACGCCACCGAGCAGATGGGTCCCAACGAAGAGGTGCTCGGCATGGCCCAGGAAGCAGGAGCCGAGACCATCGTGGTCACCATCGACCAGCAGGCGTCCTTCTACGAGCGAGACCTGCACGTGCGGCACACTGGCGGCCGCGCGCGCACGGTGACGCGACGAACGCCCCAGAATCCGCCCAACCCCTACCGGGTTGGTGCGGGCCGGCTCTGGTACACCTGGGAACTGTTCGACGCGCTGAAACCGATGTGCGAGGTCCCGATACTGGCCAAGGGCATCCTCACCGGCGAGGGGGCCAAGAAGTGCCTCGACTACGGCGTCGAGGGCATCATCGTCTCGAACCACGGCGGACGCGGCATCGACTACGGCCCGTCGAGTCTCGAGGTGCTCGAAGAGGTGGTCGATGCGGTCGGCGGCCAGGTCCCGGTGATCATCGACAGCGGCTTTCGCCGTGGCAGCGACGCGCTAAAGGCGCTGGCGCTCGGGGCCGACGCGGTCTGTTATGGGCGAGCCACCCGCTGGGGCCTGGGCGCGTTCGGTGAACCGGGCGCGCAGAAGGTGCTCGAGATCCTGAACGCCGAGTTGAAGCAGGCGATGGCGGCGGCCGGGGTGAAGTCAATCGCCGAGATCGACCGCAGCATCGTGAAGACGAACTTTCCGTAGTCCGGAGTGCTCGAGATGACGATCGACAGACGGGAATCACTTCGACAGTTCTGGGGGTTCGTGACCGGGGCGGCCGCGCAGGAGCCGATCGGGGGCGGGGCCCCGCCCAACGACCGGCTGGCGCCGGTGCTCGAACTGGTGAACGTACCTGAGTTCGAGGCGATGGCGCGGCTCGTCCTCTCGGGCGAGCAGTACGGCCGGGTCAGCGGCGGCCAGCGACGATCGTTCGACAAGATGACCTTCCGCCAGCGGCTGATGGTCTATGCGTCGGACCTCGACCTGACGACACCGCTTTTCGGCCATGACATGTTCGCGCCGATCATCGTCGGACCGGTGAGCGGCCAGCGCGCGCTCCATCCCGAGGGTGAGGTAGCGACAGCGCGTGGCGCCTCGGACGGCAAGGCGGTGATGGTGGCCACCGGCGACTCGCCGGTCGACGAGGTGGTGGCCGCGAGTCAGGAACCGGTCTGGTATCAGGTCTACGCGGATGCGGCCGGCGCGGCCGACGACGCAGCCCGCGCGGTCGACGCCGGATGCCAGGCAATGTGCGTCACCCTCGCGGTATCGGAAGGCGGAGCACCGACGGCCACCGACTGGAACCGGCTCTCGACGTTGGCCGGGGCCATCGAAGTACCGGTGCTGGCCAAGGGCATCATGAGCGAGGAGCAGGCCCGCGCCGCGCTCGACGCCGGCGTGGATGGCCTCGTGGTGTCGAACCACGGCGGTGTCGTGGGCGGCGGACAGGCGCTCCCGATCGACGTGTTGCCCGAGATCTCGGACGCGGTGGCCGGCGCGGTCCAGGTGCTGGTCGACGGCAGCTTCCGCCGAGGCACGGACATCTTGAAGGGGCTCGCGCTGGGCGCCAGCGCCGTGATGGTGGCCCGGCCACCCATGTGGGGATTGGCCGCCTACGGCGCCGAAGGGGTGCAGACGGTGCTCGAGCTGTTCCAGACCGAGCTAGCCAGGAACATGGCATCGTCCGGACGACCGAAGATCGCCATGATCGAACGGGAACTGGTGAGGTTCGACAAGTGGTGAACGGGCTCGCCAGGCTTCAGGCGCTCGTGAACCTCGGAACGATCGCCGCAATGGCGTCGACCTTCGCCGTCGCTCCGGCGGCCGGGCAGATGGTGGAGTGGCGCCAGGTCGGGGCCGATCAGGGGGCGTCGAAGTACTCGAGCGTCGACGACATCAACCGGTCCAACGTCAGCGAGCTCGAGATCGCCTGGACCTGGGAGCCCAACGAGCTCCCGAATCGCGAGTTCAACACCCGCCCCGGCAGTTTCGAAGCGACGCCGCGCCCGCGGATTCACCGAGCGCGCTCGCGAAGAC
>CAJWMX010000523.1 GCA_913043805.1 uncultured Acidobacteriota bacterium
CGGCGCTCGGTCTTGCCGCCGGAGTGGTGCTGCTGCCGGATGAACCGGTCCGCATCGTCGAAACGCTCCTGGCGATGTTGATCTCCAGGTCGATGAACCCGGAGTCGGTCAGCGTGGAGTACTTCGAGCGATTCACCTGGACGCTACTCGACAGCGCATGGCTCTACGCCGGGTGGATGCGGTACCCCGCGCCCATCTCCTGGGCCTGGCTGGTGAGAGCGCTCATGGTGGTTTCCCTCGCCGGGCTGGGCCTGGTGGCCTGGCGTCATCGCCGACGGCCATCGCTTCCCATCGGGCTCGCCGTCGGGCTCGTCGCCGTGCAGGTCGCAGCGATCTACGCTGTCCACTTCAGGCTGCACATCGGGCCACAGGGGCGCTATCTCTTCCCGGTCCTGGCCCCGCTGCTGGTGCTGTTCTGGATCGGGCTGCGGGCGTGGTGGCCTGTCCGGAAGTGGCCCGTCGTGGCGGCCGGGCTGATCACCACCTTGATCCTGCTCGACCTCGTGGGCTGGAGCGCCGTGCTCATTCCCATCTATGTGGGCTGACTCTCGCCGGGCGCCGGACTGGCGGCTCGTGACCGGACTCGCCGCGGTGCTCTTGGGCGCCGAGGTGTATCTGTTGGGGGCGGGGCGTCCTCAGCAGGACGCCGTGGCCCGGCGTCCCGGCAGTTTCGTCGTCGGAGAGGTCGCTGGGGAGATCACGGTCAGTCAGACCCTGACCGCTAGCATCGCCGGAGTCGACCAGGTCACGTTGTGGCCCGTGGTCGACGTGGCCCCGGAGGGACCTCTTGTCTTCCGGCTGTATGACGTCACACGACCTCGGCAACCCGAGTTCGTGTTCGGGACCAGCGAGTTGGTCGGACACATTGGTGGGGACCAGCCGTTGGTCATCGGCGTGCCCCGGCTCGAGGGGTCGGCTGGACGTCGGTATCGCATCGATCTGTCGGTGCCTGACGCCTCTCCCGGTCGGGGACTGTCGTTCTGGATGCACGAGGGTGAGAGCTACCCGCTCGGAGAGCTGACGGTGAACGGTCGTCCGCAACGTGCCGATCTCCTCTTCAGGTTGGATGCCGAGGAACTCAGCGCCTGGTCTCGGATGACGCGCCGGTTGACCGATGACGGCGTGCCGGTGCCGGGGCCGCCGGTGATGCTGGCACTACTGGCGCTCACCAACCTCTGCCTCGTCGCCGGGGTCGAGCGGATGGTCGCCGGAGGACCCGGCGAGAGCGACGGACCGAGCGGGCGGATGGGGTCAGCGCATGCGGTCGAGGACTGACGTGACGCTCTCCACCTGGTTGGCGGTGTCGAGCGCGAGCTGCCGCTGGGTGGCGTCGGTATCATCACTCGACAGCGTGACCACACCGTCTTCGGCGACGACCACACTGAAGCGCACCCCGGTCAGATCGGGGCGCGCCGCCAGGGCCTTCCTGACCTCGGTGGCGATCCGGGCGAGCGCTCCCGGCGCCAAGGTCATGTTGTCCAGCGCTTCCACGACGCCCGGTACCGCCGCTGCGACCTGCAGGGCGTGCTCCTGCTGGGCTACCGACTCGGTTCGTCCGACGACCCGGATGACGCCTGCATCCGGGACAGCGGCCAGCTCGAGGGCGGTCGTGACCGGGTCGAGCGCGAGCGCTACCTCGACGGCAGCACGCAGGTCGGCGTCGGTCGGTCCGCGCTCGGGCTGCGGCGCGCACGCCGCGAGGGTGAACCCGAACGTGCACCAGAGGAGCGGCGTCCACCTTGAGGACAATGGCATGGTTGCTGTGATTATAGGAGGCTGGCGGGTCGATGAGTGACGCGGCGTTCTGGCGAGGTCGGTCCGTGATGGTCGGTGGTGGTTGCGGGTTCATCGGCTCGTACCTGGTCCCGGAACTGGTGACCGCCGGTGCGCGGGTCACCGTGGTCGACAACCTGGAGTCCGGCACCGTCGAGGCGCTCGACGGCGTGCGGGACTCCGTACGATTCGTCGAGGCCGATCTGCGCGACCGCTCGGCCGCCGTCGACCTCGCGCGTGGGCAGCAGGTGGTACTGAACCTGGCGGCCACCGTGTCGGGCGTTGGCTACAGCCATCGCCATCATGGTGAGATGCTGACCCAGAATCTTCTGTCCGCGTTGGTGCCGCTCGACGCCGCCCGTCAGAACGAGGTCGAGCGGTTCCTGGTCGTCAGCTCATGCTGTGTCTATCCCCAGGACGCGCCGGTGCCGACGCCCGAAGACAGTTCGTTGGTGGGCGAGCCGGAGTCGGTCAACGAGGGGTATGCCTGGGCCAAGCGGATCTACGAGCTGGCCGGCCAGTACTACGGACGCGACTACGGCATGACGGTGACGATTCTTCGTCCGTTCAACATCTACGGCGGACGCTACCGCTGGCAGTCGAGCGACAAGACCCATGTGATTCCGGCCCTGGTCCAACGCATCGTGGATGGGGAGGATCCGCTCGTGGTGTGGGGGAGTGGCCGGCAGCGTCGCAATTTCCTGCACGGATTGGATGTCGCGCGGCTGATGATGCGCTGTGTGGCGCGCGGGGTGGCCGGTCCGCCAGTCAACCTCGGATTCGAGACGCAGACGAGCGTGGCCGAGCTGGTCGAGCTGATCTGCGAAGCCGCCGGGCGGACGCCTCGAGTGGTCTACGACACCAGCCGGCCGGAGGGTCAGCTCGCCAAGGCGGCTGACTCGACCCGATTGCGGCAGCTGGCGGGGGAGTACGTCCCGGTGATGACCCTCCGGGAGGGCATGGCCGAGATGGTGCAGGCCTATCGTCAGCGGACGTCGCTCTGAGGCATGGTGGCTCCCGAGCGGACGATGCGTCGCAGGTCCGTCAGGGGCGGCATGGCCCGCCAGTCG
>CAJWMX010000524.1 GCA_913043805.1 uncultured Acidobacteriota bacterium
GGAGAACGTCACGATGGGGCGGCTCATTCCGGCCGGCACCGGGTTCGACTACTACCGTCAGGTCCGGATCACTCCCGACGAGCCGCCGCCGCCTCCGCCGCCGACTCTGGAGGAGCTTGAGCTCGAGCGCGAGATGGACTATCTGGTCGAGCCGGAGAGCGCGCTTGGACGGGACGAGGTGACGGAGTAGGCGATCGAATGCTCCCTGCCCAGGCAGGGGCCCCGTAGCGCCCGGTTATTGCCAGTGCGCTCGGGATCGTGGTAATGTCGGAAGGTTTTGTCGGAGTTAGGACACCCTATCTAGCTCCGATCCGCCCGAAAGAGGCCGGGTGACCCGCGTCGTGCCGACCACGGAGGTCGGTCCCGCACCGTTGACGGTGCCGAGACCAGGGTCACGAGGATGCGCAACTCGCCTCTTTCCAGCTTGGGCGTGATGCCCCGGTGTCTCCGGTGATGTCGCCCTTCACGGCGCGCACATTTTAATAGGGTCAATCCGCCTCAGGTGCCAAGCCGGTGGCTTCTAGGCCTGGGGCAACTTTCTGGAGGCGTCCGACCGCCGGTCAGGGCGTTGTGGCGTCATCGACGCAGGGAGTGCTCGTGCCGACGATCAGTCAACTCGTTCGCAAGGGTCGCTATCGCGAGGAGACGAAGACCAAGAGTCCCGCGCTGCAGCAGTGTCCGCAGCGTCGGGGCGTCTGTGTCCGGGTCTTCACGCAGACGCCGAAGAAGCCGAACTCGGCGCTCAGGAAGGTCGCTCGCGTCCGGTTGACCAACCAGATCGAGGTCACGTCCTACATCCCGGGTGAAGGGCACAACCTGCAGGAGCACTCGTTGGTGCTCATCCGGGGTGGCCGGGTCAAGGATCTTCCCGGTGTGCGCTACCACGTGGTGCGCGGGACGCTCGATACGACCGGTGTGCAGGGTCGGAAACAGAGTCGCTCAAAATACGGCGCGAAGCGCCCGAAGGCGTAGGTCAGAGGAGCACGACATGCCACGCAGACGTGAAGTTCCGAAGCGCGAAGTGCCGCCGGACCCGATCTACAACAGCACCCTGGTCACGAAGTTCGTGCGGTGCGTGATGAAGAGCGGGAAGCGGAGCACCGCCGAGGGGCTTCTCTATGGAAGTCTGGACATCATTCGTGATCGGACCGGTGACGACCCCCTGAAGGTCTTCAAGAAGGCGGTCGACAACGTCAAGCCGAGTCTCGAGGTCAAGTCCCGTCGGGTCGGTGGGTCGAACTATCAGGTGCCTATCGAGGTGAACCCGAGCCGCCGGTTGTCGCTCAGCATTCGCTGGCTGTCGAGCTACGCGCGGGCGCGGAGCGATGGCAAGACGATGAAGGAGAAGCTGGCCAACGAGTTCCTCGATGCGTCGAATTTGCGGGGCGGGTCGGTAAAGAAGCGAGAAGACACCCATCGGATGGCGGAAGCGAATAAAGCGTTCGCGCATTACCGATGGTGAGCTTTGTTCGCTTCCGCGACGGAAGCGGGCATTGATTGAACGGCCGGCCGTTGGCCGGCCTGGGGCTTTCGCTCCAGTTGGTTAGGAATTCGTAGAGCTAGAGGAAGTGGCAACAGCAGAGTTGGAGATCGCGCCTTCGGTCGAGAAGGCCAGCGTCGCCAGGGGCAAGCAGTCACGTACGGATCAGGTGATGTCGAGACAAGTGCCGCTCGAGCGGACGCGCAATATCGGCATCATGGCCCATATCGACGCGGGCAAGACGACCACCACCGAGCGGGTGCTGTACTACACGGGCATCACCTACAAGATCGGTGAGGTGCACGACGGCACGGCGGTGATGGACTGGATGGCCCAGGAGCAGGAGCGGGGCATCACCATCACGTCGGCCGCGACCACCTGCGATTGGCGCGAGCACCGGATCAACATCATCGACACGCCGGGCCACGTGGACTTCACCGCTGAGGTGGAGCGGTCGCTTCGGGTGCTCGATGGCGCCGTCGCCATCTTTGATGCGGTGGCCGGTGTCGAACCGCAGTCCGAGACGGTGTGGCGCCAGGCCGACAAGTACGTGGTCCCCCGGATCTGTTTCGTCAACAAGATGGATCGCGTCGGGGCGAACTTCGATAGGACGATGTCCCAGATTCGGGAGAAGCTCCAGGCCAATCCCGTGGCTGTGCAACTGCCGCTCGGGGCTGAAGACGCGTTCGCCGGCGTCATCGATCTCGTGCGCATGAAGGCCGTCCGCTATCAGGACGAGACGCTCGGCGCCGAGTCGATCATCGAGGAGATTCCGGAGGCGCTCCAGGCTGACGTCGCCGCGGCTCGGGAAGTGCTGATCGAGAAGGTCTGCGAGGCCGACGATCAGCTGCTCGAGAAGTACCTGCACGGCGAGCCGATCGGTGAAGACGAGATCGTCGCGGTGCTTCGACGGCGGACGATCGAGTCGGCCCGGAAGGAGGACGCGTCGTTCGTGCCCGTGCTCTGCGGCAGCGCGTTCAAGAACAAAGGGGTGCAGCCGCTCATCGACGCGGTGGTCGACTATTTGCCCTCGCCGATCGATATTCCGGCGGTGAGCGGGGTCGAGCCGGATGCGCCCGCCGACGTCGAGCCGTCCCTGGAGCGTCCCGCGGACGATGCGGCGCCCTTCTCGGCCCTCGCGTTCAAGATCATGACCGACCCTTACGTCGGTCAGCTCGCGTTCATCCGGGTGTATTCAGGAGTGATGTCCTCCGGCGCGACCATCTACAACCCCCGACTGCGTCGCAAGGAGCGCATCGGGCGGTTGCTGAAGATGCACGCCAACAAGCGCGAGGACATCAAGCAGGTGTTCGCGGGCGACATCGCCGCCGCGGTCGGGCTCAAGAGCGTGGCCACGG
>CAJWMX010000525.1 GCA_913043805.1 uncultured Acidobacteriota bacterium
AGCGGTCCGGGGCGCCCTCGGGGAGGCGGAGGAACTGCAGGAACTCCCGATCCTTGTTGCCGTCGACATCGGTGAAGCTCTCGGTGCGCCAGGTCATGACCGTGGTGAAGCGCTTGCGGGTCACCGGCGCCGACGTGCTCCAGTCGGCGATGGTCACCGGCTGCCAGGTGTGGGCCCAGTCGAACTCGCCAGTGGGCACGTCGCATCCGTCCCGGCCGATGTTGGCGCCAAAGGTGAACAACCGGTCGAACTGACGAAAGAAATCCACATACCAGGAAACGCCCTTGGCGATGGCCAGTTGGGTGAAGACCGGGTCCGAGTCGATGAACACCTTCGTCGGGATCGCCAGGTATTCGTCCCGCCAGAACCAGGAGCCGCCCGAGAGGTTGATGAAGATGTCGGCGCTCTCGCAGTAGCTCGCGAGCGCGGCCCGCGACATCCCGTGGTAGGCGCCATCGTGATTGACGTAGCTCCAGCGGTCTCCCAGCCCGAGCGGGGTCAAGGTGTCTTTGATATAGGCCGTGCCATAGCCCGGATCATCGGCCAGCGTGTTCCGGACCGGGTCATACACGCATTCCCCGGTGTCTTCCACGTAGCACAGCTCATGGCCGAGCGCCTGCAACCCCGCCAGATACATCCTGGAGCACCAGGCCACGCCACCGAAGGGGTAGCGACCGACGATGCCGGCCAACAGGATTCTCATCTGCTGGCGAGGTCCTGGAGGAGCTCGTCGACCGTCGAGGTGCTGGAGACGTCGAGTGAGCGTCCCAGCGAGAGTCTGGCGCACATGGCGCGGTACAGCGGCGTCGAGGCCAGCAACGCCTCGTGGGTCCCCTGGGCTAGCACGCGGCCGTGATGGAGCACCAGAATCCGGTCGGCGTCTTGGATGGTGGACAGGCGGTGGGCGATGACGAGCGTCGTGCGGCCACGTCGAAGGTGCCGGAGGGCGTCGAAGACCTCGGCTTCCGATAGCGCATCGAGCGACGAGGTCGGCTCGTCCAGGATGAGAATGGGGGCGTCCTTCAGCAGCGCCCGCGCGATGCCTATCCGCTGGCGTTCGCCGCCCGACAGAGAGGCCCCCGCTTCGGCGACGTCGGTGGCGTAGCCATCGGGCAGTCGCGCGATGAAGTCGTGGGCGTGGGCGGCGCTCGCCGCCGCCTCGATCTCCGCGTCCGTGGCGTCGAGCCGGCCGTAGCGGATGTTGTCGGCGATCGAGCCGGTGAAGAGGACGGGCGTCTGGGGCACCAGCGCGATCCGATCGCGGAGCGAGTCGCGTCGATAGGCCGACACTGGTCGTCCGTCGACCAGGACTTGACCGTCCGTGGGCTCGAGCAGCCGTGGGATCAGGTTCGCGAGCGTCGTCTTGCCCGCGCCCGTCAGCCCGACCAGGGCCACCAACTCACCGGGTTGCGCATCGAAGCTGACATCTTCGAGCACCGTCCGCTGGCCGTCGTATGAGAAGTTGACCGCGTCGAACCGGATCCGGCCCTCGAGTTGCTGGGCGTCGACGGCGTCGGGTCGGTCCGTCTCAGGCAGCAGCGCCAGCAGTTCCTGGACCCGCCTGGCGCTGACCACGGCCTGTTGCAGCGACCCGGTGGTGCGCGCGATCTCGGAGACCGGACCGTAGACGGCCGCCAGATACGCGATGACGACGAGGAGGCTGCCAACGGTCAGCCGCCCGTCGAGGACGTGCAGCCCGCCCACCAGCAGCACCAGCGCCGTGCCCAACAGTGTGATGGCGGTGACCGACAGGGAGAACCCTGATTCCTGCCACGTGAGGCCGAGGCGGGCTTGCATCGTGCGGGCGCCGGCGGCCGAGAACCGCTCCAGCTCGTGTCGCTCGCGGCTGAAGCTCTTGACGGCGGCGATCGACGAGAGGATTTCGAATGCGCGTTCGACCAGCGTGGACTCGCCCAGCTTCACCGACTCGGCCCGCTCGCTGAGCGGTCCCGTGTTGCGCCGCAGCGACAGATAGAGGAATGGCGCCACGGTGAGCGCGAGCAGGGCTAGCGTCAGGTCCACATAGACGAGAACGGCGAACATCACCGCCAGGTTGAGGCCGGCCACGAGCAGCGGGAACACACCGCCGATGATGAGGTCGTCTACGCAGTACGCGTCCGCATCCAGCCGATACACGGCATCGGCGGTGCGGTGCCGGATGTGGTGGCCCAGGGGCAGACGTTGCAGATGGCCGAGCAGCTGTTCACGCAGGGCATAGACGACCCGTTGGCCCACCCCGATCTGGAGCTGGGTGTGGATCATCCGCACCGTTTCGCCACCAAGCTGAATGACCACGCCGGCCACGACCACGGCGACCAGCAATGCCGTCCCGCCGGAAGCCAGCGTCGAGGGGAGCAGGTCGGTCAGCCAGGAGGGGAGTGGCGTCTCGCCAAGGACGCTGTCGACCATGACCTTGAGCGGCCAGGGCGCGAGCGTGGCGAGACCGACCTCGGCCAGCGCCAGGGCCACGATGGCCGCTGCCCGCCAGCGGAAGGGCCGCAGAAAGTCCAGCGTCCAACCGAGAAGCGCCACGGAAAGCATCTTATCAAGGGGGCTCCGTGCCGCGCTTCCGGCGTCGCCTTCCGTGAGCGACGGTGAGGGGATAAGATTCCGGCACCCAGATCAGCCGAGACCTACCCACCCGTCCTGATGCGCCATCTCGTCGTCTCGATCCTCGTGCTCGTCCCTCTCTGGGCGCAGGCGCAGACGCCCGCCAAACAGGCCCGCGCCGTGCGTGTCGACGATGGCGTCGTGCGTGTCGATGGTTCGCTCGAAGAGGCCGTCTGGCGGACGGCGCCGGCGGTGACCGACTTCGTGCAGGCTGAACCGGACGAGGG
>CAJWMX010000526.1 GCA_913043805.1 uncultured Acidobacteriota bacterium
TTCCTGGCCGGTCACGGCTCGCCGTTCGTGTCGCAGATTTCGATCGCCAACGCGCCCAAGTTCTTCCGGGCGATCCTGGACGCCATCGAATACCGGGGCACCGGGTTCCTGCAGTGCTTCACCACCTGTCAGCCCGAGCACGGCGTGGGCGACGACATGGCCCTCGACCAGGCGCAGCGGGTCCGCGACTCGCGTGGAGCCCCCGAGTTCGTGTTCAACCCGACGCTGGGTGAGACCTACGAAGAGGCGCTCGATCTCAAGGGCAACCCGCACCCGGACAAGGACTGGTACACCACCAAGTTCAAGTCGACCGGTGAGAAGTATCGCTACACGGTGGCGCACTGGTGCGCGACCGAGGCCCGCTTCCGCAACCACCTCAAGCGGATCAAGGACGAGAGCCAGGTGGCCGGGCTCATCTCGCTCGAGAACATGCTGGTGCGGATCACCCAGCAGGACGTCGTGCATCGCCGACACCTGGATCCGGAGCACCGGTCGTATATTCCCGACTTCGGCGTCTATACGAAGGTGCCGGGACCGGACGGTGCGCCCATCCTGATGGCGCTGTCTCGTCAGCTCGTGCTGTTCTGTGTCGAACGCCGCAAGGCCTGGCGTCTGCTCCAGAGCAAGGGCGGCGTCGTGAACAAGGAATACCGCGCGCAGCGCGATCTGCTGGCCGATGTCGACAACGGTCGCATCTCGAAGGCGGAGCTGTTCGACCGGGCCGAGGAGCTGATGGAAGAGCGGCTCATCGGCAAGCTCGAAGCGGCCGGGTAGGTTTCTCGCCGACACGGGCGTGTGGCGGCGTTACTTCGTCGGTCACAGACCCGCGGCAGTTCCGCCCCACGCCCCTGGAACTGCTTAGCAGTCCTGCGGCGCAGGACTGCCGGGTGCCTCCCTCCTCGCGCCTTGCCACGCACCCGTCTCGACAAGAAACCGGGCACCAGGCTGGTATTTGCAGCAGCCTCCAGAGCCTGAGCTTCCTCAGCCGAGCAGCAGGACGACGAGGGCGGTAGCCACGCCCATCTGCCACCAGAGCTGGGTGCGCTCCTGTACCAGGAGGGTACCCAGCGCCAGCACCCCGGCGGCCAGCGCCAGCAAGTACCAGTACAGCTCGGTAAACGTCTCCCGTCGCTGCGTGGAGACCGCCCGTGACTGGACGTCGCTCAGGATGTCCAGCCCAATCGACTGCGCCGAATCCACGCCCAGCTCGAAGTAGCGGCCTTCGCCCGCCTGCGCGATGGCGCGGAGCGAATCGCGGTCGAGCACCGAGTGGATCGGGTCCTCGGGCCGCGTGAACGGCCCTGGCGGGAGCTGCGGGATGTAGCCGCCGGCGGTGGTGCCAACGCCGACGACATAGACGCGGATGCCGCGGTCGCGCGCCATCTCGAGCGCCTTTTCCACCTCACCCGACCAGGCCTGACCGTCGGAGATCACGATGAAGGCCTTCGAGCTGAGGCGTTCGCCGTAGAGCTCGGCATCGAGCTCGAACATCCGGACACCCCAGTAGATCCCCTCCTCGATGTTGGTGTCCCAGCTGGTGTCGTCTTCCAGTCTGAAGGGCGGCTCCTCACCCAGGAAATCGAGGAAGAAGAACAGGGCGTTCGGGTCGCGGGTCAGTCGGATCTGAGGGGCGGCCCGATGCGCGAACAGCGCCAGCGCCACCCGTTGGTCGTCCCAGCTGAGGAGCTCGGCGAACATTCGGATCCAGCCGATCGACCGTCGCCACCGATCCGGATCCATGTCGGTGACCCGCATCGAGGTCGAGCCGTCCTGCAGAATGATGAAATCGGCGCCGGCGTTCTCGGTGACCGACGCGAGGACCTGTGGTCGCGCCAGCGCCACCGTCAGCAGCGCCGTGGCCAGGACCACGGAGCCCCAGAACGCCAGACCGCCGGCATAGGGGAACCGCTCGAACACCGGCGTCGTGCGGCCGTCGACGGTGCGGTGCACGTCCGCGCGTCGGCGAGCCAGCTGCCAGACCCAGATCACGGCGAGCGCGGCCGGGATCGGCAGTAGCCAGAGGAACACCGGGGCGCCAAACTCGATCGGGGGCATCAGAGGCTGGAGCTACCCGCGTCGACGGATCGGGGCCCCTTCGCCGACCGTGGGGTCCTCGGTCTCATCAGGGTCGAAGATGCTCTCCTGCGGCACGTAGATCTGGACGTCCTCCATCTCCGCTTCTTCGGGGTTCTCGCCCGCGGCGCCAGGGACGGTGGGGGGCGAGAACGGCGGGACCTCGTCGCCGCCCGCGATCTCGGCGCGCAGACGAAGGACGAGCTCGTAGTTGTAGGCGGCGTCGCGGTCGCTCTCGTTGGCTTCGAGCAGTCGCCGATACACGCCGACGGCGTGATCGAGGGCGCCGAGCGCCGCTTCTCGTCCGGCGCTCGGTCGGCGCACGGCCAGGTAGTCGGCATTGGCCACGATGAGCTGGAGCGAAAGGTTGCCGGCCATGCTCGGGCTGTCGGTGCCGGTGTAGTCGCCGACCAGACCCCCGTACTCTCCCCGCCAGTAACGGACCGCCGCTTGTCGGGCCGTCAGCTGGGCTCGCGTGCCCTCGAAGAGCCAGGGCACCGAGGTCGTCCAGCCGAGCCGGCGCTGGACATCCGCGTAGCCGCGGGCCGCTCGATTCAGCTCGAGCGTCGACAGGGCCCGGTCGGCCGCGGCCAGCTCCCGCTCGATCCCCGCGGCCGCCAGGAGGCCCAAGGTCACGGCTCCCAACGCCAGTGCCCCCACGACATAACTCAGCAGTTTTTTCATCACGGAAACCTCCGGAACGGTTTCATCCCCAGCGCGCCGAGCGCGGCCAGACTCCAGAGCCCCAGCGCGGCCAGGGTGA
>CAJWMX010000527.1 GCA_913043805.1 uncultured Acidobacteriota bacterium
CAGGAGGTTGAAGGCTGTCCGGACGCCGAGCTCCCGTCGCGCGGGGCCGGCATGACGCATCGACGGGTGGAAGGTCGGGGCGAAGAAAAAGGCGATGTTGCAGGCGTCCAGACAACGCTCGACCACCGGGGCCGGGGCGTCGATCCGTACGCCGAGGGTCGCGAACAGGTCGGCGCTCCCGCAGGTACTGGATACGGCCCGGTTCCCGTGCTTTGCGACCTCCACCCCGCAACCAGCCAGGACCAGGGCGGCCAGCGTCGAGACGTTGAAGGTCGACGCGCCGTCGCCGCCGGTGCCGCAGGTGTCAAACAGGTCCTCCCGTTCACGGGACAGCTGGACCGCATTCGCCCGCATCGTCCGGGCCAGCCCGACGATCTCGGCGGGACGCTCGCCCTTCATCGAGAGGGCGATCAGCAGGCCCGCAATCTGGGCCGGCGTCGCGCGCCCCGCCATGATCTCTTCCATGACCGCGGCGGACTCCTCGACACTGAGGTCCTGCCGGCGGCGTAGGGTGTCGATCAGCGTCGAGAACATCAGCACTCCAGGAAGTTGCGGAGAATCTGCCGACCAACCCCGGTCAGGACCGACTCCGGATGGAACTGCAGGCCGTGTACTGGCCACTCGCGGTGGCGTACGCCCATGATCGTCCCGTCGTCGCCGGCGTGGGCGGTGACCTCGAGTTCGGAGGGGCACGTGTCTGGCGCGATCGCCAGCGAGTGGTAGCGCGCCGCCGCGAACGGCCCCTCGATCCCGGCGAACATGCCACGGCCGTCGTGCTCCACCATCGACCGCTTGCCGTGCACGAGCACGGGGGCCGAGGTGATGGCGGCTCCGAAGGCCTGCCCGATCGCCTGGTGCCCCAGGCAGACGCCGAGGATCGGCAACTCGGGGCCACATCGTCGGATCAAGTCGACGGTGACGCCCGCGTGCTCGGGACGTCCGGGTCCTGGCGAGATGACGACCCGATCCGGTCGCAGCGCGAGCAGCTCGTCGAGGCCGGCGTCATCGTTGCGCCGGACCCGTAGATCGGCTCCAAGCTCACCCAGGTACTGCACCAGGTTGTAGGTAAACGAGTCGTAGTTGTCGATCACCAGCACCATGGCTACACCATCTCGAGCGCGCGGAACAGGGCCGACGCCTTGGCGCGCGTTTCGTTGTATTCCGCCGTTGGGTCCGAATCGGCCACGATGCCCGCGCCGGCCTGGACGTAGGCCTTCCCGTCCCGCATCGTGATCGTCCGAATCGTGATGCAGCAATCCAGGTTCCCGGCAAAATCCACATACCCGATCGCCCCGGCATAAATGCCCCGCTTGGTCGGCTCAAGCGAGGAGATGATCTCCATCGCCTTGATCTTGGGGGCGCCCGAGACCGTGCCCGCCGGGAAGCAGGCGGCCAGCGCGTCGAGTCGATCCTGGTCTTCGCGCAGCCGACCTGCCACGCGGGAGACCAGGTGCATGACGTGTGAGTAGCGTTCCAGCTCCATGAACTGAGCCACCCGCACCGAGCCGTACTCCGACACCCGACCAAGGTCGTTGCGTCCCAGGTCGACGAGCATCACGTGTTCGGCACGTTCCTTCTCGTCGAGCTTCAACTCCTCCGCCAGGTGTACATCCTCAGCGGCGTCGTGTCCGCGCGGTCTGGTCCCGGCGATCGGGTGGGTGACGGCCTCGCGTCCTTCCACGCGAACGAGCATCTCGGGCGACGACCCCACGATGGCGAGAGGGCCCATCCGGATGTAATACATGTAGGGTGACGGATTGACGTGTCGGAGCGCCCGATAGACCGTGAACGGGTCGGCGCTGACGTCGGTTTCGAAGCGCTGTGACAGCACCACCTGATAGATGTCGCCGGCGGCGATCCGCTCCTTGGCGGTGCGTACGGCGTCTTCGAACGCTTCCTGGCTGGTGTTGGACGTGACCTCGACCGCCGTGGGCTCGGCTGGAGCCGGCTCCGACAGCGTCCGGTCGAGCTCCTGCTCAAGAAAGTGGATCTTGGCGCACGCGAATCGATACGCACCCTCGAGGTCCGTGTCCGGGTCGACCCGAGCGTTGGCGATGAGCAGGATCCGGTGTTTGACATGGTCGAACGCCAGGATCGTGTCAAACAGCATGAAGCAGGCATCGTCGTCCTGACCAGCCGGCAGTGGGTTGGCCTTCCACACCCCCTCGAGCGCCGGCTCGAACCAGCTGGCGCCGTCGTAGCCGAGAAAGCCGACCGCGCCGCCCGTGAACCGTGGCAGGCCGGGCACCTGTGGCGCGCGGTAGTCGCTCATCACCTTCCGGAGCCTCTCCATGAACGGCACGTCGGATCGGGTAACGGTTCCTCCGGCTTCGGACGCCGTGGCTCCGCCCTCGGCTCGGAGGATCAGGAACGGATCTTTGCCCAGGAAGGAGTACCGGGCGACCTGTTCGCCGCCCTCGACGCTTTCGAAGAGGAACGCGTGCTCGGAATGCTCCGCGATCTTGAGAAACGCCGACAGTGGCGTCAGCAGGTCCGCCCTGAGCTCCTTGCAGACCGGGACGAACGAGCCGCTGTCGGCAAGCTCCTGAAAACGCTCGAAGGACGTGACACTCATGCGGAGATCTCCTCGGACAGCTCCAGTCTGGCGGCGGAATCGAACAGATCGGCCGGCGGCCGGACGCCAAACCACCAGGCGAACTGGTCAAGCGCCTGCGCCACGAGCATGTCCAAGCCGCCGATCGTCTCACACCCGGCTTCGGCCGCCTCCCGCATCAGTCGGGTGGGGTCCGGGTTGTAGATGAGGTCATAGACCACTCGCCCGCCCGTCAGGCAACGGGGCGGGAGCGGACTGTCGTCGACATGAGGCGCGGT
>CAJWMX010000528.1 GCA_913043805.1 uncultured Acidobacteriota bacterium
TTGTTCGCCGAGACCATCGTCGCGGTGGATGTCGAGACCGGCCAGCGCCTCTGGCACTTCCAGGCCGAACACCACGGGCTCTGGGACTACGACTTCCCCACCGCCGGTCATGTGCTGGACATCACCGTGGACGGGCGCCCGATCTCGGCGATCGCCCAGACCAGCAAACAGGCATTCACCTATGTGTTCGACCGGGTCACGGGCGAACCGGTGTGGCCAATCGAGGAACGCCCCGTGGCCGCCGGGGATGTCCCTGGCGAGTGGTACTCGCCGACCCAGCCCTTCCCCACCCGCCCCGCACCGTTCGACCTGCAGGGGATCACGACCGACGACCTAATCGACTTCACTCCAGAACTTCGGGACGAGGCGCTCGAGATCGCCGCCCGCTGGCAGCTGGGACCGATCTTCACGCCCCCGACGGTACGAGGACAGGGCAGGCCGCTCATCCAGTCGCCGGGACCCGGCGGCGGCGTGAACTGGCCGGGGGTCGCAGCCGACCCGATGACCGGGCGGCTGTTCATCCCGTCACAGACGCGCCTGCGAGCCATCGAGCTGGTGGAGTATCCCCCACCGGCCACGGTCGGCTACTTCACCGACCCATGGGCGGTACCCGTACCCGGCCCGCAAGGGCTGCCGCTGGTCAAGCCGCCCTACAAGCGTGTGACCGCCATCGACCTCAATAGCGGCGACCACGTCTGGATGAGCCCGCACGGTGACGGGCCGCGGAACCATCCGGCGCTTCGGGACCTCGACCTTCCGGCGCTTGGCGGACACTCGGGCGTACATGCCGGCGGGCCGCTGGTGAATTCGGGCGGGCGCGACGTGGCCGATCAGGCCGAGGCGGCGCGGGCGCTGATCGCCTACGACAAGGACACCGGTGAGTATCTGGGATCGTTCATGCTACCGGCCGTGCCGTCGGGCAACCCGATGAGCTACCTGCACGAGGGCAAGCAGTACATCGCGCTGGCCGTGGGCAGAGGCGGCCCGCATCCGCCAGAATTGATTGCGCTCGCCTTGCCGAAGGGGGCTCAGGCCGTCTCGAGCTGGGTCGCGTGGCTGCGCTCTTCGATCGGCCAGTGCACGAGCGCCGCCACCACCCCAAGGACCATCCCCGCGATCCAGATCCCGTTGTAACTCCCGACGTTCTCGTAGAGCCAGCCTCCCAGCCAGACGCCGATGAAGCTGCCCACTTGATGGCTCAAGAACACCAGCCCGTACAGCACGGTCATGTAGCGGGTGCCGAAGAACTCGGCCACCAGACCTGATGTCGGCGGAACGGTGGCCAGCCACAGCAGGCCCATCAACGAGCTGAAGATCACCACGCTCCCAAGCGAGATCGGAATCGTCAGAAACAGGCCGATGGCGACGACTCGCCCCAGGTAGATGCCAGCGAGAATTTTCCGCTGAGGATGTCGGCCCGAAGCGATGCCGGAGGCGTAGGCGCCGACGACGTTGAAGAGCCCGATCAGGCTGATGCTCCAGGCGCCGACTCGGGGATCGAAGCCAAGATCCACGAGGTACGCCGGCATGTGGACCGTGATGAACGCCACATGGAAGCCGCACACGAAGAAGCCGGCGACCAGCAGCTGATACGAGCGGACTCCGAGCGCTCGACCGAGCACGCGACGCATCGGGATCGGCGGCGCGTCACCGCCCTCCGAGGCTCCGCCGAATGGAGCCAGCGGCAAGGCGAGGGCCACCATCACGAACGCCGACAGCCCGAGAACCTGGAGCGACTGCATCCAGCCGACCCGGCCGATGAGCTCTTGGATCACCGGCACCACCAGGAATTGCCCCACGCTCCCGGCCGCCGTGCCCAACCCCAGCGCCCAGCCACGACGGTCCTCCGGCACGGCGCGAGCGAAGGCGGGCAGCACGATGCCGAACGACGTGCCCGCCACTCCGGCCCCGACCAGCAGTCCGGCGGTAGAGATGATGCCGGCCTCGGTGGTGACCTGCGACATGCCCCACATGCCGGCGGCATAAAGGACCACTCCCGCAAGGATCACCCGGAGGTTGCCATAGCGGTCGGCGA
Organism: uncultured Acidobacteriota bacterium; assembly: GCA_913043805.1. GTDB lineage: Bacteria > Acidobacteriota > Vicinamibacteria > Vicinamibacterales > UBA8438 > UBA2994. The sequence goes on from CAJWMX010000528.1 coordinate 2,036, forward strand.
CACCGCCCGCCAGCACAGCGATGAAGCCCCACGCCAGGTTCTGCACCGCCAGCGCCATCGACAGCACGTCGCGGCCCCAGCCGCGCGCCTCGGACATCGGCTGCATGAACAGCCCGAACCCGGCGCGATAGCCGAACGACAGCATCACGAGCAGGCAGCCGCCCACCACGACCGGCAGCGCCGGCCCGAGCTTGCTCCGCGTCATCATCAAGGGTTCAATCGTCTTCGGTATGGGAAGATGCTGGCAAGAGACACTGTGGATATTCGACCGCTGACGCCCATCCTTGGCGCCACTATCATTCCGCTCCTGCTGAGCGCCCCGACGCTGGCGCAGGACGCCGATATTCCACTCACGCCCTCGGATCGGCCCGACTTCTCGGGCACCTACGGCATCTAGACGCTGACCCCGATGGTGCGGTCCGACGTCTTCGCCGACCGCACCACGCTCACCGATGAAGAGGTGGACCGCCTGGTCGAGACCGTGCGCAGAACCGCGCGGCCGCCGACCAGCCGAGCGACCCGAATCGGGGCGCCCCGCCCGCCGGGGCGCGACTCGGCGGTAACGCGTTCTGGATCGCGCCGGCCGAACGGGTGTCGCGCGTCGATGGCGAGTGGCGCACCTCGATCCTGATCGAGCCGCCGAACGGCCGCTTCCCGCCCCGCGCCGCCGCGCCGACGGCGTGGCCCGGGGCCACGCGACCGGGACGATGGTGTCGCCTACTGGCTCGACGCTGGCGACGACACTCCGGGTCCCTACGACAACATGGAGCAGCGGTCCTACACC
>CAJWMX010000529.1 GCA_913043805.1 uncultured Acidobacteriota bacterium
TCTCGATCCGACCGACCCCACCACTGCCGTCTGCCGACTCAGATTCAGCCCGGCCCGGAGCCGGAACAGCGGCTCGATACCGGTGCAATGTCCCGCCATCAGGTGCTCCACGCCAATCTCGCGAAGTCGGTCTGCCGTCCAGCCAAGCGTCTCGTCGGTGGCATTGAACAGATGCAACCCTCCCATTAGGGCCAGGATCGGCAGCTCGGCAATCTCGCTCCGGATCTGATCGAGAGCATTGACAGTCCCCGAGTGGCCGCAGCCCAACAGTACGATGTGCCCCTCGTCGGTCACCACCGTCAGCGCCTGGCTCTCCGGCACGTAGTCTTCCACCCACTCGCCATCGAGCTGCACCTCCGTGCCCGCCCCGTAGTTGCGCTCGGGGAGCGGCCGCTCGACCGGTCCCGACACCCAGACGGCTGGCGCGATCTCGGTGGGCCCGTCATGGACCAGGAACCTGGCGCCGGCCGCCTCGAGCGCCGCCCGCTCCTCGATCATCTGGTTGCTGCGAATCGGACCGGCCCGACCTCGCCTCGGCAGAAAGAAGCCGTCGGCGACGTGAACCCGAACCGGTGACACACTGCTGGCGCCCAGGGCGCCCAGGATGGGACCGAGACCGGTCGTGTGGTCGAAATGGAAATGACTGAGAACGATGTCTTCGACGCAGCCCAGGTCGACGCCCAACGTCTCGGCGTTGCGCAGCACCGTGTCGGGGTTGCGACCAGTGTCGAACAGCACGCAGCGTCCGTCGGTCTCGACCAGCGCCGACAGACCCCACTCGCCGACCGTGGCGCCGTCAGCCAGGTTCGACGACAGGATCGTGACGCTCGCGGTGGCGCTCGTGGTCTGCGCCGCCGCAGTACCCGCGCAGAGAGTACCGATCAACAGCGCAGTCGCGCCTGTGATTCGCATGGCCGGATCATATCCGCGGTGCGGCGGGACTAGAGTCCCGCCCTACAACGTCGCGGAATTCCGTCCACCGAATCTGCGTTTCGGCGTGACTGAAGTCCGGCCCTACAACGCCGCGCAGTTCCGGCACGCATCTGTAGGGCGGATCGACCACGGTGGCGCCCGCCGACTCCAGCCCCTCGATGGCGTCGGCCATGAGCGCCCGTCCGGCGCCCGACAGTCGGCTTCGACGAGGCTCCTGCTGACCAGGCACCGGCAACGCGTCGCAGTAGAGCGCCCGGGGAATACCGATGCGCGCCCCGCCGAGCGCGTCGGCGTCGAAGAACACCCGGTAGTCGCCGTCCGGCGGCCGCTCGCAGCGATTCGTGGCATCCCGCGCGTCCGGCGCCGCGCCTTCGAGGACGCCGAGCATGATGTCCGCGTCGGTCACGGTTCGCGTCATCGGCCCGGCAGTGTCCTGGTCCGCCGTGATCGGAATGACACCCCAGCGGCTGATCGGTCCCACGGTGGGCTTCACACCAACGAGCATGTTCGAGTTCGAGGGCAACAGGATCGACCCCGACGTCTCCGTGCCGACGTTCGCCGCCGGAAGCTCATGGCGGTCCGGATGCCCGAGTTCGAACCGCCGACGCCCATTACGGGGCGTCCGTCGTCACGCCCCGACCGCGGGTCACGCCTGGGGTCATACGGGTTCAGGCCGAAGCCGCCCAGCGCGCTGTAGTTCCCTGGCATCCCCCGCGCGGTGCAATTCGCCAGCTCGGCCATCACCGTCTTCGCCAGAATGATGGCGCCGGCCTCGCGTAGATGCGTCGTCAGCGTCGCCTCGTAGGGCGGGACGAACCCGTCGAACGCCAGAGCTCCCCCGGTGGTGGGGAGATGGGTGGTGTGGACGTTGTCCTTCAGGGCGACGGGGATTCCGTGCAGCGGCCCGCGTACCTGCCCGGCGGCGCGCTCGTCGTCAAGCCGATCGGCCTCCCCCAAGGCCGACGGGTTGGCGGAGAGGACCGCGTTGACCCGCCCCTAGTAGAGCGCGATCCGCGCAGGTGCAACTCGACCAGACGGCGGGCGGTAACACGCCCCTCCTCCATCGCCCGCTGCATCTCGGGGATGGTGGCCTCGACGATGTCGAAGGGGTCGGACGTCACGCTCGCCGGCGACGCACCGTCCCCGGGAGCATAGGCGCCCGCGAAGACAGCCGCCGCCAGGGCGCCGATCTGTCACAGAATGCGTAGGAACACGGGCGTGGTCCCGCCGGGCCTACTGCCCTTCGGCGGCCAGCTCCTCCATCCGCGAGCCGGCCAGGATGTTCTCCATGCCGTAATTACCTTCGTGACAGGCGTACTCGTAGAGCGGCAGGTCGCCCTTGGCCCACGGCGATGACCCGGTCCAGGGTGTGGTCCAGGTGTGCGGATCGGTCACGGTGAACTGATAGTCGAGCACGTTCTCCGCCACGCGCGTGAAACGCTCGACCACGGAGTGCTGGTCGCTCAGCTCCCAGTTCATGCCGCCCTGCGGCCCTCCGCCCGGGCTGAACAGGTACGCCCGATCGCCGAAGCCAGAGGTTTCGACCACCAGGGTGTCGCCGTTCCAGTGGCCGCGCGAGTGGCCACTGAACTGGTCGATGCCGTGCACTCGGGGCCGGTCGTCCAGGAAGATGAACCGCACGTCGTGGATGTGCTCCTGCACGATCGCGATGACGTCTTCGGTCTGCACGAGCTGGTAGTTGTTGTTGTAGGCGGTCGGCAACGACGGCACGCCGCGATACCAGATGCACCGGTCACCCCAGTCGAACTGCGTGTAGGACTCCGCTGGCACCCGCCCTTCACGGATGTCCTTGATCCGCTGCCGCTCGCGAGAGTTCACGTGCCGTTCGTAAGCGGGGGTCATGGCCGGAAGACGGCC
>CAJWMX010000530.1 GCA_913043805.1 uncultured Acidobacteriota bacterium
CAACGTTGGCGGGCAGCTGGGCGGGATCGTCGCGTTCGATGCCGAGACTGGCAATGAGCTGTGGACCGCCACCGCCGACGAGGCGAGCTACTCGTCGCCGGCGGGCGCGACCTTCGACGGCGAGTCCTACGCCCTCTTCTTCACCCGGACGGGGCTGGTCGGTCTCGACCCGGCGTCGGGCGTGGTCCGCTTCGAGAAGCGGTGGCGCTCGCGGCTGGGCGCCTCGGTGAACGCCGCCACCCCGTTGGTCCAGGGGAACCGCATCTTTATCTCGTCCAGCTACGGCACCGGCGCGGTCCTCGTGCGGGTCGAGGGCGGTGACCTGGTCGATGAGTGGACCGGCGACGAGAGCATGACGAACCACTATGCGACCGCCGTCCGGCGGGACGGCGTGCTCTACGGTTTTCACGGTCGGCAGGAGTATGGTCCGGCCCTGCGGGCGGTCGACTTTGATTCGGGTGACGTGCTCTGGAGCGAGGAGCGATACGGCGCTGGCAGCATCATGCTGGCTGGCGAGCACCTGGTGATCATGCGCGAATCGGGGGAACTGGTGTTGGCGTCCGCCTCGCCCGACGCGTTCCAACCGCTGGCGACGGCCGGCATCCTGCGCGGGGTCGTTCGCGCCTACCCGGCGCTGGCCGACGGTCGGCTGTATGTGCGCAGCACGAACACGCTCATTGCGGTCGACCTGCGGTAGAGGGAGGGCGCCATGAGGACACGTCTCTACCTGCCGGTCGCGTTCCTCTGGGGGATGGCGCTCGCGCCGGTGACGGCCCAGGCTCCCGGCATGCTCGAGGTGGCGATCGACGTCGAGCTCGACTGCCCCTCGTGCGCGCAGGGGTTGGAGCGAAGATTGGGTCGAATCGACCAGGTGGCCCTCGTGGCGGTGCGGGCCGGCGATGGGCGGATCGTGGTAACCTCGGAGCCAGGGGCCGGAGTGGACCTGACCGCGATCCGAGATGCCGTGCGCAATGCCGGCTTCATTCCTGACGAGATCCGCGTGACGGCCGTGGGGACGGTGGGCGGCGCCCCCCAGGCGCCGGCACTCGAGCTACCCGATGGTGAGGTGTTACGGCTCGACCCGGCGGATGTCGGCCTCCCCTCGCCGGGGCACACCGCCAGGCTGGTTGGCGTGGTGCAGTTCGGGGCGCGGGGAGAGCCGCCGCTCGTCCTGGTCCAATCCGCCGACGCGCCCTGAGTCGATCAGGGCGTCCGGGGATCGGGGACGCGGGGCTCGCCCAGAATCCTCGATGGTCTCGGCACCCGCCCCAGCAGACCGAACTGTTCGACCGTGTGCTTCTTCACATGGGCAAGCGCCTCGTCCAGATCGTCGGTCGCCAGCCACAGCGACAGGTCTTTCGGGCTGATGGCGCCTTCACGTTCCATCCGGTGAATCAGGTGCAATAGTCGGCGCCAGTAGCTGGTGCCCATCAGCACGATCGGGAAGTTCGCGATCTTGCCGGTCTGCACCAGGGTCAGAGCCTCGAACAGCTCGTCCATCGTGCCGAAGCCGCCCGGCAGGGCTATGAACGCGTACGAATACTTGAACAGCAGCACCTTCCGCACGAAGAAGTAGTGGGCCTTGACCAACCGATCTAGGTAGGGGTTTGTCGCCTCTTCGTGGCGGAGGCGGATCGCGCAGGCGACTGAACGACCGCCAGCTTCCTTGGCTCCGCGGTTGGCCGCCTCCATGAGCCCGGGGCCGCCCCCGGTCATCACGGTGAACCCGATCTGGGCCAGCCCGGCGCCCACCTCCCGACCCAGCGTGTAGTACGGGTGGTCTTCCTTGAACCGGGCGGAGCCGAAGACCGTCACGCAGGGCCCGACGAAATGGAGCCCCCGGAATCCGGTGATGAAGTCCTTCACCGCTCGAAGGACCAGGAGGAAGTCACGACTCCGGCTGTGCGGTCCCTCGAGCAGGATCTGCTCGTCTTGTTCTCGCGCTTCGGGTCGGGTCATCGCGGTTCCTGAGCTACTTGTCCTCGGCGTCAGCCACCTGGACCCGGGCGAACCGCGGCGGACGTTTCTCGACGTAGGAGGTGACGCCTTCCTTGAAGTCGGGGTGGGTCAGGCTCGCCGTCACCAGTTCGGCCGATTCCCGAAGGGCGCCTCCGAGGGGCGCGTCCAGATGCTTGTAGACCTGGTGCTTCATCGTCTGGAGCGCGAGGGGCGCCGAGCGCGTCGACATCGCCATCAGATAGTCCTTGGCCGCGTCGAGGAGCTGGTCGTGCGGAACCGTCCGGTTCACGAGACCGAGCCGCTCTGCTTCGGTGCCGTCCACCTTCCGCGCGCTGAGCAGCAGGTCGAGCGCGCGCGCCGGGCCGATGAGTCTCGGAAGGATCCAGCTGATGCCGTGCTCGGCCACGAGACCGCGTTGCGCGAACGCGGTCGTGAAGAGCGCCTTGTCGGAGGCGAATCGGATGTCGCAGAGCATGGCGATCACGAACCCGAGGCCCGCACAGGGGCCGTTGATCGCCGCGACGATCGGTTTGCGCACCGCCATGAGATACGTGTAACCGAGCGCGTAGTCCTCGCCGAGCATCTCGTAGTCGCCAGGGCGACCGGAGGTGTCGTGGGTGATCGACGAGCGCTCCTGGCCCTCGCTTGCCGCCTGCAGGCCCCCCATGTCGGCGCCGGCGCAGAAGCCCCGTCCCGCGCCGGTGAGCAGAATCGAGACGACCCGTTCGTCGGCCTCGGCCGCCGTCACCGCCTCTTGCAACTCACGCAGCATCGGACCGGTCAGGGCGTTCAGCCGGTCGGGGCGGTTCAGGGTGATAGTGGCGATGGGCTCGTCCACCGCGTAGTCG
>CAJWMX010000531.1 GCA_913043805.1 uncultured Acidobacteriota bacterium
GTCTGGTCGGCGCCAGCTAGGCTCGCGATCGCGGCGATGGTCTGAGAGCGCTCGGGGGCCATCCGATACGACATGAACCCGCCGTTCGAGTGCCCGAAAAGGAACACTCGCTTGTCGTCGATCGTGTACTGCTCCTTGAGCGCCGCGATCAGGTCGGAGAGATACGCCACGTCGTCCACGTCGCTGCCATGGAAGTTGCAGCAGGCCGTCGACGCGTTCCAGAACTGGTTGCCCGAGCCGTTCGATTCCGTGGTGCCGTCCGGCGCCACGAAGATGAAGCCGTAGTCGTCGGCCAGGTGGCCGACCTGCATGTAGCTGTCCTGCCCCTGACCGGTGCCGGTGTAGCCATGAATGAGCATCACCAGCGGCGTTGGTTCACCGGCGTCGTAGCTGTCCGGCACGATGACCGGAAGGGGCCCCCGGCCGGCATCCACGGTCTGGGCCGCAACCGGGGCGGCGATGAGCGACGTGAGGGCGAGCAGCAGTGCGTATCCGCGCATGGGTCGAGTCCTTTTCTCTGTCTGGTGAAGGTGCGCGCGCGACGTCAGTTGCCCGCGCTGGCCCGCGCGCCCTCGAAGGTGGAGAACGGAGCAAAGCCGCCTCCCTGGGCTTCGAAATCTCCCTGGATGCCACCGTCGGCGGCGACTTCGCCGGTGACCACGAATTGTCCGCCGATCGGGCCGAGACGCAGCTGCATGTCGAACCGGTAGCTGTCGCCGTCCCAGGCAATCGCCTCGGCCGGCAGCGACAGGAGGTTCCCGCGCATCGGGATATACCAGGTGCCCTCACCCGAGCGGGGCAGATGCAGCGCCGTGGGGATCGTGCGGCCGCCCATCATGGGCGCGGCCAGATCAATGCGATAGGCGGCGTCGGCCGGCAGCGACGTGATCAGCGCATCGCGACGGCTCTCGTCGGTGGCCGGCACCGGACTGACCCCCTCGTCGGCCACGAACTCGAAGACGTTGAACATCATCTCGTCGGTGGTCTGCAGGCCGAAGCCGACGGCGCGGTCCGGGTCGGGGTTGTTCGGGTTGGCGGCCGAGTTGTCGTAGTGGGCCACGATGTCCAGCCGGGTGCCGGCCGGGAGCGGCACATGCCGCTCGGGGTAGTAGAAGAGCTGCCAGTCGAAGTCGTACTCCGGCACGTTGATCAGCGACTGCTGCTCGCCGTTCGGGTAGTTGGCGATCAGGTCCATGTTCATTCCACGCACGTGCATATGCGGGAAGTAGGAGATGACGTTCACATCCTGGTCGATGATGTAGGACGCGCGTACTTCGTGGTTGCTGACATTGGGCGGAATCTCGAACGTCATGGTGCCCGCCAGGGCCGCCATGACCTCCTTCTCCATCTCGCCCTCACCGAAGTACAGCCCGATCTGTGTCTCGTCGCTCTCGGCCGTTCCGCTCGGGTGGTAGTGGGCGTTGATGGTCCACTCCTGCCCGGGGTAGACCCACCGTCCCATCCCCTCGGGGAACTCGTGTGGGTTGGTGCCGACCGACCAGACCGCCAGCACGTCGAAGAAGCCGCTCTCGACTCCGCTGCCCGGGGCGCCACCGCTGCTGGTGAAGATCACCGAGTGATGGGCCACCTTGCGGTTGGAGGGTCGGACCTCGATCCCTCGGATCCAGCGTTTCTCGGGCAGGTCGAGGGTGTGGGACAGGTCGGGGTAGTAGTCGGGACCTTCCGCCGGGACGTCGACCCGGGGCAGGGTCACGGTGAGGTCGGGCTCACCCAGTTGCCAGCCCTCGGGAAACGTGGGCAGGGTCGGGAGCTCGCTTGGGTCGCCTTGCGGTGCGCCGGCATCGACCCAGCGGCTGATGGTGTCGACTTCGGTGTCCTCGATTCGCAGGTCGTTCTTGAAGTAGCCGAGCGGCGACTCGGCGAACCAGGGCGGCATCTCTCCGCTAACGACCTTGTCGCGGATGCCGCGGGCCCACGGGCGCACCTCGTCATAGCTCCGCAGCGCCATCGGAGCCAGTTCGCCCGGTCGGTGGCAGGAGACGCAGTTCTCATACAGGATGGGCGCCACGTCCCGACTGAACGTCGGTTGCTCCTGCGCCAGTGCCGGGTTGCCGGCGAGGCCAAACACCGTGAACACGGCGCCAGCGAGGCCTATCCGCGTCCGCACATCGAGCTGATCCATGGGTTCCTCCTGCCAGGATTCCGACAGGGGCGAAGAATACCACGGCGCGCTCTCAGCGGGCCCGCTTGCGGTCGACGAACGCCTGCATCATGCGCGCCGGTTCATCGGTGTCGAAGGCGCTGGCGAAAGACCGGACGCCCGCCTTTACGGCGTGGTCCAGGGCGAGGCCCTCCCATTGTCTGGCCAGCAACTTCTGGAGCCGGATGGCCCGGCGGCCGCCGGCCGCGATCGAATGGACCCACCGCTCAACCATGTCGTCGAGCTCGGCGCGCGGCACGGTGCGCTCGACCAGGCCCCACTGTTCGGCGCGATCCGCGTCGATCGCGTCACCGGTCAGCACCAGCTCTCGCGTGTGGCCGATGCCGATCAGGCGGGGCAGGAGCGCCGCCTCGATCACCGATGGAATGCCCACCCGGACCTCAGGCATCGCGAAAACGGCGTCGTCGGCCGCAACGCGCAGGTCGCACGCGGCCGCCACTTCGAGCCCTCCGCCCAGGCAGTAGCCCTGGATCCGGGCGATGACCGGCACGGGACATTGGCGGATCGCGGCGCACGCCGCGTGCAGATGTTCGATGAACACCGGCGCCGAGGTTCGAGTCAGCGAGCGCATTTCGGTGATATCGGCGCCGCCGATGAAGGCGCGCTCGCCGGCGCCGGTC
>CAJWMX010000532.1 GCA_913043805.1 uncultured Acidobacteriota bacterium
CGCCCGAGTCGTACTCCCACGCCACCTCCAGCTGGGCCACGTTCTCCCGGGTGATCTGCTCGAGCGGGGAATAGTGGCGCCGACCGGCGTCACCCAGATACACGGACCAGTCGGTGGTCCCCAGCTCCGGAGTGGCCGGCACGCAGGCGGAGGCCAGCGCGAGGCACAGCATGCACCCTGAACGTCTCATGGGCGCCAATTGTAGCGGGAGAGGACGGGCTCTGATCACTTCCCGGCGCCGTTCGAGCCCAGCAGCCCGAAAAGTCTGGTGGGAATCGTCAGCGAGACATCGTCCAGCGCCTTGACGCCATTGTCGTAGGTTTTCGACAGGTTGGAGATACGCAGCTCGAGAGTCATCGGCCTCCTCTCCTCCATCAGACGAACGAGCCCCTCGCCCGGTTCACACCGGGTCACCGACGGTCATCATGGATGGGTGCTTAGCGTGGGAGCTGGGGGGCGCGGTCGCTGCACAGCACACGCTCGGCGATGCGCCATCCCTCGGCAGTACGTCGCCAGGTGTTGCGATAGATGCCAGAGCCGCTGATGTGAGCGGTCGGCTCGCCAAACGGTTGGTGTGTGATCAGCGCCATGTTCTCGGTGACGGCATGGTCGGCCGACAGCTCGAGGAACACCAGACCCGAAAAGTGATGGCGGGTTTGCCGATCCGCAAGACGCCCCTGATGCGAGCGCGTGGCGTAGGCATGAATCGCCTCACGCCCCTCCACCCGGGAGCCGCCCACCGGCTCGCCGTCGGTGCACCGTGCCATGGCGCCATCTTCGGTGAAGAGGTTCGCGAACCCCTCGGCATCCTTGCCGTCCCAGCGATAGGAGTAATGGGTCAGCTGCTCGGCGATGAGCAGACGATCTTCGACCGAGCCGAGCTCCTGCGCCGCAGCCGGAAGCGCCAGACCTGCGATGAGCACGGTGACCCACCACCGCCACCGTCGTGAGATGCTCGTCATCATCCGCCCCTCAGAGTGCGTCCGAGATTCAGCGGCCGCCCACCAGCTGACGCAGCCAGGCGACACCCTCGCTCGCTGGCCCGATGACCGGCGCCGAGTGCGCGTCATCACTCGCCGGGAGGATCCGCTCCATGGAGAACTGCGCGAACGCCACCGCCGTGTCGGGGTCCAGCGCGGCGATCGCCTCCAGGATCAACCGGTCGTGCTCCTCCGGGCTTCCGCCGAGCAGCGCGTCCATCGCGCCCCCGACAGGATGGCTCGAGAGGCTGATCGACCGTCCCCGAGCTCTGGCCTGGCCTTCGATCGCCTCTGCCAGGAGGGTGGCCGAGTCAGGCGCGGTGGACAGGACATGCAGCGGCTGGTCGAGCGACAGCGCCCGCTCGATGATGCCGTCGAACGACGTTGCCACCGGGATGTCGACATCCGCGCGCGACGCCTCGGCCATCCCCCCGAAGAACGAACCGGTGACGACGACGGCCTGCTGCCCGGTGTCGGCGCTGTGCTTCACAAGCGCGCGGACCCGCCGCTCGAGCTCGGCATCGTCGGCCGTGCCCGCGTTCCGATCCAGATAGAGCGACCCGTCGAGCAGATGCGCGACGTCCGCCTCCGGCCAGACCCGGTCGAACGCCTCCTGCGTCGTCGGAATCGCGTTCAGTAACGCGTGGATCGCGCCAATGCGCGGCGATGGTTGCACCTCACGCCTCCCCTTCATCCTCGCCGTCATCCGGCTCGAGCATATCCTCCAGCTCCGCGACCGCCTCGGCCGACAGGCCGAGCCGATCGGCGAGCCGGCCCAGGTAGTTTCGCTCGGCGTCATTGTCGACGTCGATCGCCATCAGCGACGCCAGATAAACCTGACGCGCCAGCTCCGGCGTGGAGGCGGCTTCCACCAGACTGGCGATCGGCCAGGGTCGCTCCAGTTCGGCCAGCAGGAACCCACGCTCTTCGTCAGTGCATTCGGCCTCGACCAGCGCGTCGACGATCCGACGGCGTTCGTCGGTATCCAGCACGTGGTCCGCATTGGCCGCCGCCACCATGGCGCGGACGAGCACCAGCGCCTCGGAGTCCGCTGGCGCGGCCGCCGGGACCGGAAGCGGAGGCAACGGGGGCGGGGTCGCCGGCGCGCCGCTGGTGGGGAGCGGAGGAGGCGGCGCGGCATTCCCACCGGACACCGGTCCCGGCGGCGCTCCACCTGGCGGGGCCTGGCGCTTCTGGGCGAAATGCTCGAAGGCGCCGATGGCCACGCCGAGCGCGCCCATTCCAATGGCTCCCGTCGCGACCGTGCCCAGTCCGGCGCGCTCTCGGCGCTTGCGCCGACGGCGACGCCCCTTCTTGCCTCCCCCGCCGAGCGCATCGCTCACCAGCGACTGCAGTAGTCGTCCCCCGTTGATCATCCCGCGCTCTCCCTAGCGCCCCGCGCGCTCGTCGGCGCGCGACCCGGCCAGCATGTTCTCCATGCCGTAATTCCCCTCGTGACAGGCGAACTCGTACATCGGCCCGTCGATGCGTTCCATCGGTAGTGAGCCGCTCCACGTACTGGTGAAGGTCTCGAGATCGGTCACCGTAAACTCGTAGTCCAGCAGGTCGCGGTCGAGCCGCCGGAATCGCTCGATCACCCGGGCGGCCTCGCTGAGATCGCCGCGCGACAGTGAATGCTCAGGTCGACTCCACCGACGGATGAACGGCGTTCGCAGATTGGTGGTCTCCACCACCAGCGTGTCACCTTCCCAGCGTCCGCGAGAGCTTCCAGCGAACTGCCGTATCGCAGCCGGCAGATGGGGACGCCCATCGAGCGGGATCACCCGCAGGTCATGGATGTGCTCCT
>CAJWMX010000533.1 GCA_913043805.1 uncultured Acidobacteriota bacterium
CTCGGCACGGTGCAGGCGCTCATCAGCTACGCCGGTCAGCTGACCCACCCGCTCAGCCAGCTGGCTTCGATGATGAACCTGCTGCAGTCGGGGGTGGCATCGGCTGAACGGGTCTTCGAGCTGCTCGACGCCGAGGAGGAAACCGAGGATCCCGCCTCGCCAGTGGAGGCGAATCGCCGTGGAAGGGTCGCGTTCGAGGGCGTGTCGTTCAGCTATGTGCCGGACCAGCCACTGATCGAGGACCTGTCGCTGGTGGCCGAGCCGGGCCAGACGGTGGCGATCGTTGGGCCCACCGGCGCGGGCAAGACCACGCTGGTCAACCTGATCATGCGCTTCTATGAGCTACAGGCGGGCCGGATCACGCTCGATGGCGTCGACGTCGCCACCATGCCGCGCGGCCAGCTCCGGGGGCAGGTCGGCATGGTCCTGCAGGACACCTGGCTCTTCGAGGGCAGCATCCGGGACAACGTCGCCTACGGACGGCCCGACGCGACGGCCGAGGAGATTCAGCTCGCGGCCGAGGCAGCATTCGTCGACCGCTTCGTCGGCCATCTCCCGGAGCGCTATGACACCGTGGTCACCGAAGATGGGGGAAATCTGAGCGCTGGAGAACGCCAGCTGATCACGATTGCCCGGGCCTTCGTGGCGAACCCGGCCCTGCTCATTCTCGACGAGGCGACGAGCTCGGTCGACACGCGGACGGAGCTCCTGCTCCAGCAGGCGATGGCGGCACTCCGGGCCGACCGCACCAGCTTCGTCATCGCCCACCGACTGTCGACAATCCGCGACGCCGATCTGATTCTGATGATGCAGGAAGGCCGGATCGTCGAGCGGGGCACCCACGACGATCTGCTTGCCACCGGCGGTGCCTACGCCGACCTGTACCAAACTCAATTCGAGGCAGCCGTCGCCTAACGTTTCTTGGCTCCAGCTTTTTTTCGTGGTCAGCTTCGGCTTGAGTGAGGCGACGTAGTCATGGCTCATGGCGAACACCGTCGCCAGGCGCCTGGTGTTCTTCAGCATCGCCTCCGGCACCACAACGTACTCCTTCATCACGGTGTTGTATTGCACGCTCAGCCTGGTCTTGTGCTTGACGAGGAACGCCTCCCGCTCCTCCTTCGGCAGGCGGAGCGCCAGCTCGCCCGTCTCGTCCATGAAGCTGAACATGTGCCCATTCAGCGAGGTGTAGGCGTTCTTGGCGCCCTTACGCACCACCCCGGGGCAGGTGGCGATGAGCTTTCGTACAGCGCGACCTTGTCGGGTGGCGCCAGCGGAGGGGGTTTGGCCATCTCGACACCCTACCACTCCTCCGAGGCGCGTCCCGAGGTGAGTGAACACTTACATGGAGTATGATCGGGGGACGTTTATCCAGTATACGCGCCGGCCTATGCGCGATCTCAGGAGCAAAGATGCACGCTAGACATTTCTCGTTCGCCGCGACGACCGCGGCGCTGACTCTGGTCGCAACATCGGCCGTCGCCCAGGTCCCGCGGACGTCGTGGGGCACTCCGGACCTCAACGGCATCTACGACTACAGCAGCGTCACGCCGATGCAGCGACCGGCCGACCTCGCCGATCAGGAGTTTCTCACCGAGGAACAGGCCGCTGCCATGGAACAGGCGGCAATCGACCGTGACACCAATGCGCTCAACGCCCCGGTGCGACGGGCTGAGGCAGGCGACTTGGCCGGCGCCAACGGACACGCCTGGCAGTGGGGGCTCGAGTTCGGCACCAAGGTGGTGGCCGACCGAAGAACATCTCGCATCATCGACCCGCCGAACGGTCGCTATCCGGAGCGGACGCCCTCGGCCAAGGCCGACGCGGCGCGTCGGCGCGGCTTCGGCGCCATCCTGCCCTGGGACGACTACCTGGACCTGGGTCAGGGCGACCGCTGCCTGGCGTTGCACGGGTTGCCGCTCAGCCCGCTGCCCTACAACAACCTGGTGCAGCTGTTCCTGACTGAGGACTACTTCGCGATCTATGCCGAAGCGTTCAGAACCTGGCGGATCGCGCCGATCACCGACCGCCCGCACGGCACCATCCGGCAACGGACCGGCGACCTGCGGGCCGAGTGGGAAGGCGACACCCTGGTGGTACAGTCGACGTTGTACTCGCACCAGCTGCAGCAACTGGGGCTGGCCGGCCAAGGCATCCGCAGCCTGACCGAGCGCTTCACGCTCGAAGAAGAGGGACTGATTCGCTACGCGTACACGGTGGACGACCCGACGCGCTGGACCGCTCCGTGGACCGCGGCGATCTCGCTCCGAACGACCGAGGGGCCGATGTTCGAGGTCGCGTGTCACGAGGGCAACTACGCCGTCCCCAACATCCTCCGCGGCGCCCGGGCCTATGACGGCACGCCCAACGAAGCGCCCGACGAGCCGGGCATCCTCTGCTGGGACTGCGAGGCTCGCTAGACCGTGTCGCTCCTGCGGCGCTATTTCGGTTCGCCCGGCGCGCATCTCCGATCGGTGGCTCTGATCGAAGGGTTGTCGTTCGTCCTGCTGTTGTTCGTCGCAATGCCGCTCAAGTACGGCGCCGACATGCCGATGGCCGTCCGTATCGTGGGGGCGTCCCACGGAGCCCTGTTCATCTGGCTGGGCTGGCTGGTGCTGAGCGGCATGAGAAACCGCGGCCGCTCGATGGAATGGGCCACCAGGATCATGGTGGCCGCACTCCTGCCGTTCGGACCGTTCGTGATTGACCGTCGCCTCCGGGCTGAGGCAGACGAGGAAGTGGCGGCCTAGCCCGCTATCCCAACTGGCGACCGCCGTCGACAGGGATTAC
>CAJWMX010000534.1 GCA_913043805.1 uncultured Acidobacteriota bacterium
CCGGCCGTAGCCGACTGCGAACGAACCGTAGACCTCGGCGTAACGGTCCTCGTCCCGCATCTGCAGCTCGTCGTGGTCGAGCTCGGTGGCTCCGTTCGGGCCGGGTTGCAGAATGCGTACGTTGCCGTTGGTTTCGGTGATGAAGAGCTTTCCGTCGGCCCAGACCGGCGAGGCCTTTCCAACCGTGCCGACGCTGGTGTCCCACTGCACCGCGCCGGTGGCGGCGTCGAGCGAGAAGAGGTTGGCCGAATTGTCGATCACGTAGAGCGAGCCGTTGTGGAGGAGCGGCGACGAGAACCCGACAGCCATCTCCTCGGCCCGCCACCGCTCATGGGTGGCCGTCACGTCGCCGGTGCCGGTGGCGTCGATGGCCACCACTCGGCCCATGATGCCGGAGTCGATGTTCTCCTCGCTGTGGGCGGCGTAGACGGTGTCGCCGTCGAGCACCGGCGAGACGTTGATACCGCGCTTGCTGAGGTGGAACTCCCACACCTTTTCGCCGGTGCGGGCCTTCAGGGCATAGATCCGGCCATCGGCGTTGCCGTCGATCCAGAGTCGCTGGCCGTTCACCACGCCGACGATGCCGACCGACTGCGTGTTCATGTCGGCGACGGTGCCGCCCGGGGTCGAGTGCCACCGGATCTCGCCGGTCAGCTTGTCGAAGCCGAAGTAGCGGTGCCGGGGCGGGCCGCCCAGATTGCCCCACGCGCCGCCGATGATGCTGAGCAGCAGCTGGTCTTCATCGATCAGTGGGGTCGTCGTGCGGCCGCCGTACCCGGAGGCGCGGCCAATCTCCTCGGCCAGACGCCAGCTCCACACGGTGCTGCCGTCGCGATCGAACACGTTCAGGTGCCCGTCGATGTTCATCGCATAGAGGTAGCCGGTGTCGGGATCGCCGGTGACGCTCCCCCAGCCCACGCGATTGAATGGCACCGTGGTGTTCAGGATGTTGTACTGGTGCTGCCACAGCTTCTCGCCGGTCTCGGCGTTCCAGCAGGCCACGACTTCCTGCTCGTCCACGCCATCTCCCGAGCGGCCGTTGGCGCAGACGCGGCCATCAAAGACCGCCGGGGTCGAGCGTCCAACCCACTCGTCCTCCCAGATGAGGTTCTCCCCGTCGGGAGACCAGCTTGATGGCAGGCCGGTCTGATCCGACACGCCGGTCTGGCTCCGCCCCCGCCAGCTCGGCCAGTCCTGGGCGGCGGCCGGGAGCGACAGCCCGAGCAGCGCCACCAGCAGCGCCGCGGCTACCCGCGTCGTAACGCCGTATGCAGCCCTGTTCATCCGATACATCCTCGCTGAAATGGAAACCGGCGTGGGTGGCGGGTCGCCACCAACACCCCGGAAGACAACCTAGAAACAGCCTCTAATTGTATCAGGCGCTCAGCCGTTCGATCGCCCAGAACAGACCCATCAGGGCGATGCCGGCCGAGAGCGGCATTACCACCCGCGTGCGATACCAGGCGCGCTCACGATACCACCCGAGGAGCAGCCAGGCGGCCGCGATGACGCCGAGCTGGCCAAGCTCGATGCCGATGTTGAAGGTGGCGAGTCCGAGTGTCCGGTGTCCGTCCGGGAGACCGAGCTCGGCCAGGATGCCCGCGAAGCCGAGCCCATGGAGCAGTCCGAAGCCGAAGACGACGATGGGCCGCCACGGATGCAGCCGGTCGGTCAGCAGGTTCTCCACCGCCACGTAGGTGATCGAGAGCGCGATCAGCGGCTCCACGAGCGAACCGGGCAACGAGACCACTCCCAGGACGGCGAGCGTCAGCGTCACGGCGTGCGCCACGGTGAAGGCGGTGACCTGCCAGACGAGTGGCCGCAGTCCGGTGCCCAGCAGAAACAGGCCGAGGACGAACAGCACATGGTCGAGGCCGCGCGGCAGGATGTGCAGGAAACCGAGGCGCAGATACCGGCCCGCCACCGTTGCCGCCGGTTCGGGCGGCAGCTCGCCGAGCAGCGTGAACGGTTCGCTCCGGTCCCCCCGCTCGAGCAGTGACTGCCGGCTGATGTCCCGCACCTCGTCCAGGATCGTCAGGTTGACCTCGGCAAAGGCACGGGAGGCAAAGAACTCGAGCTCCTCCGCTTCGGCTGGTATGTTGCCCGTGAGCCGCGCGGTCAACCCGAGCAGAGTCGGGATCTCGGCCTCGGTCGCCGCCGGCGTACCGTAGTCGGGGAAGGTCACCTCGAAAGGGGCCGGTTCGCCATCGAAGCGCAGCCGGACGCGGCGTTCGAACAGCTGTCGGAGACGGTCCAGCCGTTCCTCGAACTCGGCTGGACTGAGGGCCGTCAGGGCGGCGACCAGCGCGGCGTCGTCGGAATCCTGCGGCGCCGCCAGTGCCAACGCGTCGAGGTCGGTCGTCAGGTCCGCCTGGAACGTGCCATCGCCGCGAAGGATGACCGTGGTGTCGGTGAAGCGGAGCGGATGGGCCAGCGCGAAAGACGGCCACAGGCTCGATCCCAGCGTCACCCAAGCGAACCAGAGCGCCGCGCGGCGGGCTTGGAGCATCCGCCTATGCTACGACAGCTGCTCCGGGGTACTCTCGCCCCATGGACGGCGAGACCCAGGCCCTCGTCTGGCTGGCGGCAGCCAAGTGGGTGACCGATGTCGGGCTGCTCTGGATGGTGGGCGCGCTGGTGTTCTACGCGATCAGCCGATTCGCCGGGGTGGCTCCGCCCCGCTCGACTGTCGGCCAGGCCGGCGTGGTCCTCGCGGTTCTGGTGGTGGGTTGTGCCGGTCGTCTCTGGGCACAGACCTACGCCACCTTCGGACTCGACGAACCGG
>CAJWMX010000535.1 GCA_913043805.1 uncultured Acidobacteriota bacterium
TCTTCTATCGCCAGATGCGCGAGCTGATTGAGCGGGGACACATCTATATCGCTCAGCCGCCCCTGTACCGGGTCAAGCGTGGTCGCAGCGAAACCTATGTGAAGGACGACAGCGAGCTCGAGGCCTGGCTCTTCCACCGCGCGGCCGAGACCCGTGTGCTCTCGCTGCCGAGCGGCGACCGGACGGGCGCGGATCTGGAGACGCTACTGCACGAGCTGATCGAGTATCAGCGGCTACGGGCGATCGTGAAGCGACGCGGTCCGGCGTCTGACGTGATCGACGCGCTGCTGACCCGCGATGCCGACGGCAAGGCGTTCTTCGTCGATCGCGCGCCGCTCGACGCCCTGGCGACCGAGCTCACCCAGGCCTCCCGTCAGGTTTCGGTGCATGTCGACGAGGAGCACAACGCCCACGCGCTGCTTGTCGAGGACCGCTCGGGCGGGCTGGCGCGCCGTCAGACCGTGGGCATCGAGTTCGTCGAGTCGGCGGAGTACCGCGCCTTGCTCGCCAGCTACCGGGCCGTCTCTGTCGTGCAGGGCACGATGACGGTCACCACGGTGCCAAAGGGCGAGTCCGACGATGAGGATGAGGGGGCCGCTCGCGCCTCGGTCGAGATCGAGGGCGTCGAGGCGCTGGTCGAGCACTTCTTGACGGTCGGCAAGCGGGGCGTGGCCATCAACCGCTACAAGGGCCTGGGTGAGATGAACCCCGACCAGCTGTGGGCCACCACCATGGACCCTGAGCACCGCACCTTGCTGCAGGTCCGTGCTGAAGACGACACGGAAGCGGACCTGATGTTCACCACCCTGATGGGCGATCAGGTCGAGCCCCGACGCAAATTCATCGAGGACAACGCGCTGGACGTCAAGAACCTCGACGTGTAGGGGCGTAGTCCCGTCAGTAGTCAGGAGACAGGAGGGAACCGGAGGGGGCTGTGCCCGCATTCAGAACCCGCCCGTTTGCGCTATTTCCTGCCGTGACCAAGAGCCGGCGAAGCCAACCGATGATCTCCTGTCTTCTGTCTCCTGTCTTCTGTCTCCCATAGGGAAATCCACTCAATGTCCGACACCTCTGATCTGCAGTCCCGCGCGCCCGTCAACATCGAAGACGAGATGCGTCGTTCCTATATGGACTACGCGATGAGCGTCATCATCGGACGCGCGCTCCCGGACGTCCGCGATGGACTGAAGCCGGCGCACCGTCGTGTGGTCTACGGCATGCGCCTGATGGGACTGGCGTCGAATAGGGCCTATCGCAAGTGCGCGAAGATCGTGGGCGAGGTGATGGGCAACTTCCATCCCCACGGAGACGCGTCGATCTACGACACGCTGGTGCGGCTGGCGCAAGGCTTCAACATGCGCTACCCGCTGGTGGACGGCCAGGGCAACTTCGGTTCGGTCGACGGCGACCCCCCGGCCGCCATGCGGTATACCGAGGCGAAGCTCCAGCCGCTCTCCGACGACCTGATGGCCGATCTCGACAAGGAGACGGTCGACTTCGTTCCCAACTACGACGAGACCACCGAAGAGCCGTCGGTGCTCCCCACGCCGTTCCCGAACCTCCTGGTGAACGGCTCGGCCGGTATCGCCGTCGGGATGGCCACCAACATCCCTCCGCACAATCTCACCGAGGTGATCGACGGGATCGTCTGGACGATCGAGCATCGTGAGGAGAGTCCCGAGGAGAAGCAGCGCGGCCTCCGGGCCCGGATCACGGGCCCCGACTTTCCGACCGGTGGGTTCATCGTCGGTCGAGCCGGGATCGACGCGGCGTACCAGACCGGCCGCGGCTCCTTGACGGTTCGGGGGCGCACCACCATCGAGGAGTGTGGCAAGGACCGGGAAGCGATCGTCATCAACGAGATTCCCTATCAGCTCAACAAAGTCAGGCTGATCGAGAAGATCGCGGACCTGGTGCGGGACAAGTCACTCGAAGGCATCAGCGATCTCCGCGATGAGTCGGACCGCGAGGGCATGCGGATCGTCATCGAGCTGAAGCGCGGCGAAGTCGCTGACGTGGTCCTCAACAACCTCTACAAGCAGACCCCGCTCCAGTCGACGTTTGGCGTCATCATGCTCGCCATCGCGGGCGGCCGACCGCGGGTGTTGAGCCTGCTCGACATGGTGGAGCGGTTCATCGCCTTCCGCCATGACGTCGTGCGTCGGCGTACCGAGTTCGATCTGCGCAAAGCGGAGGCGCGGGCCCACATTCTCGAGGGTCTCCGGGTTGCCCTCGACCACCTCGATGCGGTGATCGCGCTCATTCGCGGCGCCCGCAATCCCGCCGAGGCGCGCACCGGGTTGATGGAGCAGTTCGAGCTGTCGCAGATTCAGGCGCAGGCGATCCTGGACATGCAGCTGCAGCGGCTCACCGGGCTCGAGCGGCAGAAGGTGATCGACGAGCTCACGGAGCTGCTGGTGCAGCTCGAGCGGCTGCGGTCGATTCTCGCCAGCGAGACGCTGTTGATGGGCATCGTGGTGGACGAGCTGCGCCAGGTGCAGGAGACGTATGGCGACGAGCGCCGCACCGAGATCATCGATGATCCGGGCGAGCTGCGAATCGAGGATCTGATCGCCGAGGAAGACATGGCGATCACGGTCAGCAACACCGGCTACATCAAGCGGACGGCGATCACGGAGTATCGCAGCCAGCGGCGGGGAGGCAAGGGCCGGATCGGGATGCGGACACGCGATGAGGACTTCCTCACGCACCTGTTCGTAGCCTCGACGCACGCCTATATCCTCATCTTCTCCGACCGGGGCCGTGTCTACTGGTTGAAGGT
>CAJWMX010000536.1 GCA_913043805.1 uncultured Acidobacteriota bacterium
CGGGTGGTGGGTCTGGCGACTCTTCACCGCGCCCCGGGGGCGTCGACGCGCGGCTGTGGTCCCGTTGCTCGGAGGCACGTTGGTGGTCGCCGCAGCGCTCTATCTCGTGTTTCTGGCCACCTGGGGTCTCAACTATCGGCGGGAAGCGCTCGCCTCGAGACTAGACTACGACACGGCGGCGATCAGCGGCGAGCGGCTCGAGATGCTGACCGCGTCAGCCATCTCCGAGTTGAACCGGCTGTTTGACGAGATCAGCGACGTGCGCTGGCCGCAACTCGATGGCTTGCCTGACCATCTGGGGCCGGCGTTCGAGCGCGTCCAGCGTCAACTGGGTAGCGCCCGGCCTGCTCGGGGGGTGGCTCCGCGTCGCTCGCTGCTGACACCGTACTTTCGGCGAGCCGGTATCGACGGGATGATCGACCCCTTCTTCCTACAGGTGCTGGTCAACGACACGGTGCTGCCATTCGAGCGGCCGTTCGTCACCGCCCACGAGTGGGCGCACCTGGCGGGCTTTGCCCACGAGGCGGAAGCCAATTTCGTAGGGTGGTTGATCTGTCTCGAAGGAGACGAGGCGATGCAATACAGCGGATGGATGTTCCTCGTGCCCCGTCTCCTGGGCGCCCTGCCAGAGGAGACGCAACAACGGCTTGGCGGCCAACTCGCCGACGGCCCACGCGCCGACTACGCGGCGCTGCGCGCTCGTTTGAGCCGGGTCGTCCCCGTGGTGCAGCAGGGCGCCCGCCGTCTGAACGATCAGTACTTGCGAGCCAACCGGGTGGCCAGTGGAGTGGCGAGCTACGGCGAGGTCGTCCAGCTGGTTCTGGGCACGGAACTGGGGCGCGGACAGTGGCCGACGGCCGTACGCTGACGCCAGGTTCGAGGAAACGGTGTGCGGCGACGCCGGTCCTCGTCGTATGATCTTCCCACGTCACGACACGCCCTGGTGTCGTCGCTGAACGGATTGCAGGTGCCATGTTCAAGTTGATTCCCACGGTACGCGGGGGAGCGGTGAATTCGTCGATCGTCTTCGACCGCTACGACACGGTCGAGGCGGCGCGCGAAGCGATCAAGGCGCTGATTCATGAGAATCAGCGGGTCACCCGCGTGATGATCGTCGACGAGTCGAACGGGTCGAAGTTCGTCGAGTGGATCGAGCGTTCGTAGGCTGGACCGCGCGTCGCTTCAGGATCGGCCGGCGAGGCCGAGGTGTTTGAAGATCGCCGTCGCGGCGTCCGCGCGATTGAGCGAGTACAGGTGTAGGCCGGGGGCACCGCCCGCAAGCAGCGCCTCGCACTGACGGCTCGCGAATTCCACACCAAAGTCGGCGACCGCTGTCGCATCGTCGCCAAACGACTCGAGTCTCGAGATGAGGTCGGGCGGGAGCGTAGCGCCGCAGAGCGCGGCGAAGCGCGTGATCTGTTCCCGGCTGAGGATCGGCAGCACACCCGGCGTCAGCGGAACCTCCACGCCGAGCTCGCCCACCAGATAGTCGCGAAACGCGAAATAGTCGTCGTTGTCGAAGAAGAGCTGGGTCAGCACGAAATCTGATCCAGCGTCGATCTTCGCTTTCAGACGTTGCCAATCGACGTGCCTGCCTTCAGTGCAGGTGACGTGGCTTTCCGGAAAACCCGCCGTCCCGATCGAGAAGCCGCCGCGCCGGCGGATGAACTCGACCAGCTGATACGAGTATTCGAAGTCGGGCTCATTGCGCCGACCCGCCTCCGGGTCCTGCGGCGGGTCGCCACGCAGCGCGAGGACGTTGCGGATTCCACGGCTCCGCGCGTCCTCGAGATAGCGTTCGATCTCGGCGCGCGGGGTGCTGATGCAGGTCAGGTGCGCCATCGTCGTCGTGTGATGGTGCCGCTGAATCGCATCGGCGATGTCGAGCGTCTTGTCCCGCGTGCTGCCGCCCGCGCCGTAGGTGACCGAGTAGAAGTCGGGTCGCAGCGCCTGCAGCGCGGGCAGCGTGCGCTCGAAAAGCGTCGCCTCACCTTTCTCCGTCTTCGGCGGGAAGAGCTCGATCGACATGACCGGTCGGCCGAGCGCCCGGGCGTCGGCGTAGATGTCGCGGATCAGCTTGATGCTCGTCGATGCGACGCCGGCCGTGGCGGGCAGGCGCGCGAGACGAGAGTCGGAGCTGGCACTCATGGGACGGGTCACGTGGCTGGTCTCCCTGAGTGTTTCTCGGCTGCGTCGGCTGACGGCTGCAGGCGGTCGCAGGAAGATCTGCCGAGCCTACCACCCGCCTTTCGGGGCTGACAAGGCGGAGTGGTTGCGTCCGTGTGCGCGAGCGCCTAGAGTGCCGACATGAGCACCCCAGAGAAGTCAGAGTCCGGGTTCGTCCCGTTCGTACCGGAAGACAGCACCCTGCCGGAGCTCACGTTTCGAGCGGTCAGCCTCGGTGTCGTGATGGCGATCGTGCTCGGCGCCGCCAATGCCTATCTGGGGATGCGGGCCGGTTTGACCGTCGCGGCCACCTTCCCGGCCGCCGTTGTCGCCATGGCGGCGCTACGAGCGCTGGGTGGATCCGTCCTCGAAGAGAACCTCTCGCGCACGACCGCGTCGGTTGGCGAGGCGCTGGTGGCGGGCGCCATCTTCACCATTCCCGCCTTCGTCATCAGCGGCGTCTGGGACGAGCTTCGGTACTGGGAGAGCACGGCCATCATGCTGGTGGGCGGGTTGCTCGGCGTACTGTTCATCATCATTCTCCGACGCACGATGGTGGTCGAGGCCAACCTCCCGTTCCCGGAGAGCGTGGCCGCCGCCGAACTGGTCAAGGC
>CAJWMX010000537.1 GCA_913043805.1 uncultured Acidobacteriota bacterium
TCAGCGGCTGGTCGATGTCTCACGCACTGTTCGATCCGGACCGGGTCGACATCATCCATTACCCCGACGATCCGACGCCATCCGGCTGGCACCAGCCAGTGCTGGCGCTCGGCAACTTCGATGGCGTCCATCGCGGGCACGCGAAGATCCTCGATCAGGTGGGTCGTCGGGCCGACGAGCGCGGCGCCACTGCCGCGGCGCTGACGTTCGATCCGCACCCCTCGCGCGTGGTGCGCCCGGACAAGGCGCCACCGCTGCTGATGACCACCGAGCAGAAGCTCTCCGCCCTGAAAGAGGCGGGCATGGAGGGCGTGGCCGTGGTGCGCTTCACCGAGACGTTCGCCGCCTGGGAGCCGGACGCCTTCGTGCGCACGGTGCTGGTCGAGTGGTTGCAGGTGGCCGAGGTCTGGGTCGGCGCCAACTTCCTGTTCGGCCACGACCGGACCGGCAACTTCTCTCTCCTGCGGTCGCTGGGCGCGCGCTACGGGTTCCGGGCGGAGAAGATCGACCCGGTGCGCTATCGCGACTTCGTGGTCAGCAGCACCCGGGTTCGGCGACTTGTGACCGAGGGGCGCGTTGACGAGGCGGGCGCGCTGCTGGGGCACCACTACATGCTGGCGGGCAAGGTCGTGCATGGCGCCGGCCGCGGCCGTCAGATCGGGTTTCCCACCGCGAACCTCGAGACCGAGAACGAACTGTTCCCGCCAAACGGGGTCTATGCGACCGCGGTGCTCGTCGACGGTACGATTCACGCCGCCGTCTCGAACGTGGGGGTGCGTCCGACCTTCGGTGGCGCCGCCACCCCGGTGGTCGAGTCGCATCTGCTCGACACGTCGCGCGACCTGTACGACGCCGAGATCTCGGTGGCGTTCATCCGGCGTTTGCGGGACGAGGTGGCGTTTGCCGACGGCACCGCGCTGCGGGCCCAGATCGGGCGCGACTGCGAGGAGGCGCGCCGCTTGTTCGGTCGCATTTCACTGTAGAATTCGAGCGGGTATGAGTGAGAATGACAGCCAGCCGCCGATGACGGCGCTCAGTCTGGACGTCACGGTGCCGTGCGACGAACGGCACCTGCCCATGCTCCAGCAACTGGCCGTCCGCGCTGTCGACTATTTCGACTTCTCCGACGATGTGCGGACGTCGCTGACCCGGGCGATCGACTACGCCATGGCGGGGGGGGCGGGGTCGGACTATGCCGATGTCGGCATCCGGATGACCACCGCCGATGGTGACCTGCGGCTCAGGATCCGGTATCTCGGTGGATCCGGCGGCGACGGCGCCCTCGAGTCTCTGCTCTCCCGCTCCGTGAATGGAGCCTCTCCGCTTGATCAGCTGCGGTCCGGCGCGGCCGAGTTCTGCGAACTGACCCAGCCGCTCCCGTGACGCGCGTCATGCGTCTCTACAACACGCTCACCCGACAGGAAGAGGAGTTTGCGCCGTTCCGCGACAACACGGTGCGGATGTACACCTGCGGGCTGACCGTGTACGCGCGCGGGCACATCGGGAACTTCCGCACGTTCGTGGCGCTCGATGTACTGCGGCGTGCGCTGCGCGAGGTCGCCGGTTATCAGGTCCGTCAGGTGATGAACTTCACCGACGTGGACGACCGCACGATTCTGGAATCGAACAAGGCCGGCGTGTCGCTGCGTGAGTACACCGATCGCTATATCGCCGCCTTCCGGGAAGACGCTGAGGCGCTCGGGCTCGAGGATGTCGAGGAGAACCCCCGGGCCACCGACGAGGACAACCTCCGGTCGATGGTCGAGATGATCCAGTCGCTGACGGCCAACGGGCACACCTACGAGACCGACGGTTCGGTGTATTTCAAGATTTCCAGCCTGCCCGATTACGGCAAGCTGGTGCACCTCGACCACGAGGGGATCCAGCCAGGCGCCCGCATCGATTCCGACCGCTACGAAAAAGACGACGCTCGCGACTTCGTCTTGTGGAAGGCGACCGGTCCTGACGAGCCGACCTGGGACTATGGGTGCGGACCGGGCCGACCTGGTTGGCACATCGAATGCTCGGCGATGGCCCTCCGGTTGCTCGATGGGGCGCCGATTGACATCCATGCCGGTGGCGTCGACCTGGTGTTTCCGCACCACGAGAACGAGATCGCGCAGGCCGAGGGCGCCACCAAGGAGACGTTCTCGCGGTTCTGGGTGCATGTCGAGCATCTGCTGATGGACGAGGGCGTGAAGATGTCCAAGTCACTGGGCAATGTCTTCACCGTCCAGGACGTCCTCGACAAGGGGTACCGCGCCTCGGCGCTCCGCTACGTCCTGCTGTCGGTGCACTATCGCAAGCAGCTCAAGTTCAACTGGGGGAGTCTCGACCAGGCCGAAGAGGCCCTCAAGCGTTTGATCGGCTGCCTGGCGCGTCTCGAGGGTCTGAGTGGTGGTGACGCCAACCCCGAGGTGGCCGAGCGGGTCGAGACGGCTCGTGCCGACTTTGCCGAGAAACTGCGGCAAGACCTCAACGTCCCCGGCGCCCTGGGTGTGCTGTTCGAGCTGGTCCGTTTCGTCAACACCGCGATCGACAACGACGAGCTCGGGCAGGGGGACGCGGCCGCCGTGCTGGCCGCCTTCGACGAGTTCGACACGGTGCTGGGCGTCATTTCGCTCCGCCGCGCCGAAGAGGCGCAGCCAGACGTGCCGGTCGACGAGATCGAGCAGCTGATCGCCGACCGGAAGGCCGCCCGCGCCAGCCGGGACTTCGCCGCTGCCGACGCCATCCGCGACGATCTCGACGCCCGCGGCATCATCCT
>CAJWMX010000538.1 GCA_913043805.1 uncultured Acidobacteriota bacterium
GTACGAGTTGCTCGGACCCCTGCATGTAACCGCGCAAATCCTCGAGCATCATCACGGCCGCCTGGTCCGCGAGCGGGCTTTCCAGCGTGCCAAGCACCTGGTGATAGAGACCCAGCTCGACCAGTTCCTCGAGCGAGCGCACGGGGGCATCGGGGGTCGCGGCAAGATAGTTGTCGAAGTCGATCTTGAACTCCAGGCCGATGAGCGAGGCGCCCTGCAGCAGCTCGCCAAACTCGGGATCGGGGACCTCGGCCTGCTCGGCCCCGGCGGCCACCATCTGTTCGACCGCCGCTTCGATCACCTCTCGCACCGGCCGCTCGGCGCCGCCCTCCCCCATGAGTTCCTCGACCACGGCCACCCGGACGCCGTCCAGGCTCGCGCCGGCAAGCGCATCGGCATAGCTCGGAGCGATCCGCCCGGCGCTGCGCGCCGTCGTCTCGTCGGCCGGGTCCTCGCCCGCCGTGGCGTCGAGCACCAGGGCCAGATCCTCGACCGAGCGCGCCAGGGGTCCACCGATGTCCTGGGTGGTCGAGAGCGGCACGATGCCGTCGCCGCTGGCCAGCCCGCGGGTGCCACGCAGCCCGACCAGGGCGTGGTGGGCCGACGGAATCCGGATCGAGCCGCAGGTATCGCTGCCCATCCCCACCGCCGCGTAGCTGGCCGCCACGGCCGCGCCGGTGCCGCCGCTCGAACCGCCCGGGTTGCGCTCCGGGTCATAGGGGTTGCGGGTCTGTCCGGAGACGGAGCTGATCGTCGTGATGCCGCGAGCCAGCTCGTGCATGTTGGTCTTGCCCAACACGATCGCCCCAGCCTCTCGGAGACGCCGCACCTGGAAGGCATCGTCGGGCGGGACCGAGGTGGCCAGCCCGATGGCCCCGGCGCTGGTCGCCATGTCGGCGGTGTCGTAGTTGTCCTTGATCACCACGGGAATGCCGTGCAACGGACCGCGCAGCTGGCCGGCCGCCCGCTCGGCATCCAGCTCGTCCGCCCGCGCGAGCGCTTCCGGATTGAGCAACACCATGGCATTCAGGCCGGGTCCCCCCTGGTCGAAGGCCTCGATCCGCCGCAGGTAGCCCTCCACCAGCCCCCGGGCGGTCACCTCGCCCGCCGTCATCGCCGCCTGCAACTCGGCGATCGACCGCTCGTGCACATCGAAGGTGCCCACGCGGTCGCCACCGTCGCTGCCACATCCGACCAGGCTGACCACAAGAACCGCCGTTGTCGCTCGGACGCCCACGGACATCGGGTGCTCCTCTCTCTGTGTCTGGGACCGTGGAGCCATCCTACTGCACCGCCTGCCGGTCGGACGCGGACGAGTAGAATGGCCGGATGCGCCTGTGGGCAGGCCTTCTCACCGTGGTGGTGGCGCTGACGGTCCTCAACGCCCAGGACGAGTCCGCGCCTGGCGGTGACTCGATCCGGCGTCGGGACCTGGAAGGTGACGTGCGCTTCCTCGCCAGTGAACGGCTTGGGGGCCGGCTGACCAACACCGACGGCAATCGCCGCGCGGTCGAGTTCATCGCGGCGAGGTTCCGACGGCAGCGACTGATGCCGGCCGGGGACGACGGCACCTACTTCCACCGCTTCGACCTGATGACGACCGCGCTCGGCGACGACAACCAGCTGAGCGTGGCGGGCAGCGAGGAAACGTATCGACTGGGCCACCACTTCTACCCGGACCCCTCGAGCGGATCCACATCGGCGACAGGCCCGGTGGTCTTCGTCGGATTCGGTATCGAGGCGCCGGAACTGGGGCACGACGACTACGGCTCGATCGACCTGACCGGCACGGTCGCGCTCATCCTCAGCCATGAGCCGGAGGAATACGACCCGGACAGTCGGTTCGAGGGGCGCCAGCGCTCGGAAGAAACGCGAGTCGTGCGGAAGGTCCTGGCCGCCCAGCAGCGTGGGGCGGCGGCCGTGCTCGTGGCGCCCGACGTGCACAACCACGCCGGACAGCAGAGCTTCACCCGGGCCATGCCCCAGGTGTGGCCCACGTTCCCCACCCGGGTGCCGCGCTATTCACTGGGGATCTGGCTGGATCAGATCGAGATCCCGGTGGTGCAGATCTCGAGCGAGGTCGCCGAGGCGCTGCTGGGTGAGGGCGAGACGTTCGCGCACCTGGCCCAGGGGGCGGAACAGCCCGGCGGCGTCGTCACGATCCCGCTCGACGGTCCCGAGGTGGCGGTCACGACCACCGTCGGCCGCAATCGCCTCCGGAACCGCAACGTGGTCGGCCTCGTCGAGGGCGCCGACCCGACGCTCCGTGACGAATGGATCATCCTGACGGCGCATCTCGACCACGAGGGGGAGGTCAACGGACGGATCTTCCGCGGCGCCGACGACAACGCGTCGGGCGTGGCCGCGTTGATCGAGATCGCCGAGGCCTACGCGCTCGCGGCGCAGGCCGGCGCCCGCCCGGACCGCTCGATCCTGTTTGCCGCCTTGAACTCGGAGGAGCAGGGTCTGCTGGGCGCCTGGGCCTATACCGAAGATCCGCTCCACCCGCTGCAACACACCGTGGCCGTGCTCAACATGGACATGATCGGCCGCAGCGAAGAGGTGCCGCCGTCGGCCGGTCCCCGCTTCAGAGGCCTGCGTCCGCAGACGGCCGAGTCGAATCGCAACGCGGTGAATCTGCTCGGCTACAGCCGCTCGCCCGATCTACAGGCGGCGAGCGAACGGGCCAATCGCGACACCGACCTGGACCTGCGGTTCCGCTACGACAACAACCGCTCCAACCTGCTGCAAAGCAG
>CAJWMX010000539.1 GCA_913043805.1 uncultured Acidobacteriota bacterium
CGACTGGCCGCGGCTCGCGATGGTGCAGTCCATTATCAGCCAGATGCTCTACGGTGACCCGGTTGTGTACGACTGGGCGCACATCCACGTGCCGACCCTGGCCTTCGGTGGAGCGGAGGACCTGCTCCTCGGGCCAGCCGAAACGTTCCAGGAGCGGATGCGGGTGCTGGCGGAGACCGTGCCGAATGGCAATGGCCGCCTGCACCTCATTCCTGGCCTCGGGCACGTTCCGCATCTCGAGGATGCGGATGCGATCGTGACCCCGTTGGTGGAGTACCTGCTGGAGAGCGTTGAGTGAGGCAGCTCGTCACCCGCGCGTGGCTGGTGATGGGCCGCGTGGTCGCGCTGTGGAGCGTCGTGCTGGTGATCGCCTGCGGGGGCGGTGGCGCCGTCGGCGACGCCCCCGCGTCGGGTGGTGATGACATCGCCACGCACGTCATCGAGCGCACGGCCTACCTGGACCAGCTCCGCGGCTTCTGGCTTGGGGGCGTCATCGCCAACTGGACCGGGCTCCCCACCGAGAACCTGCGGACCACCGCGCCGTTCCTCACCGACGACGACTGGTTGTCGAGCCAGCGCGACGGGCGGGTGACGCTCGACTACGTGCTGGATCAGGACCCCTGGCAGGCCGACGACGATACCGACATCGAATACGTCTACCAGCATGCCATGGAGCAGTACGGCACCTACCTGCTCAGTGGCGAGCAGATCAGTCAGGAGTGGCAGGACCACATCCGACTGCCGCGTCTCTGGGTCTCGAACTTGGCTGCGCTCGGCCAGATGCAGAACGGGGCCGTGCCGCCGGCCACGTCGCTCCCTACCAACAATCCGATGTGGGACATGATCGACGCCCAGCTGACGACCGAGATCTTCGGCGTCCTGGCACCGGGGCGCCCGGACGTCGCGCTCGAGATGGCGCATCTGCCGATTCGCACCACGGCGTATCTGCACTCGGAATGGGCGGCCGAGTTCTACGTGATCATGCACGCTCTCGCCCCGGTCGTTGACTCGGGCCTGTCTCGCGGCGACCAGGTCATGTGGCTGGCCGAGCAGGCTCGCCGGCGCGTGCCCGATTGGTCGTATGTCGCCGACATGTACGACTTCGTCAAAGCGGAGTATCTGGCGAACCCCGACAAGGATGACTGGGAGCAGACCCGAGACCGGTTGCACGAGCGCTACCAGCTCGACGGCGCCGCCGGCTACGTCTATCGCTATTCGTGGGACGCGGGCATCAACTTCGGCGCGTCGATCGTCAGCCTGCTCTACGGTGAGGGCGACTACAAGAAGACCATCCGGATTGGCACCTTGTCGGGCTGGGACTCGGACAACCCCACCGCGACCTGGGGTGGATTGCTCGGCTTTCTGTATGGCTATGCCGGTCTCGAGGAGCACTTCGCGAAGCGCGACTTTGCCGACGGCTACAACATCGAGCGGACCCGCTATGGGCTGCCGCGGCCGCTCGACAGTCTGACGGCGATGTCCGAGCGCGGTCTCGAGATCATCGACCAGGTCGTCGTCGGTGCCATGGGCGGCGAGGTCGAACAGGACACCTGGCTGATTCCGGCGGGTGGAGCAATCGTCGTCGCGGACGTCGCCGAAACCGAGATCGCCTGGACCGCCATCGAGGACAGCGATCCGCGCTGGGAATTCGACGGCTTTGCCAGCGAGCCGAGGCACTGGAACGCGTCTGGAGCGACCCTGGCCTTCGGTCACGCCGATTGCGCCGCCCGGATCGCGTTCTCCGGCACCGCGGTGCAGTACTACGCTCACCGGAGCCCGACCAGCGGCTCGGTCACGCTCAGCCTGGACGGCGTCGCGCAGGGGACATTCGACCTTCGCTACGACGCCGACCCGGAGGGGCAGTTCTACGTGAAGGTCTTCGAGGCACTTGACCTCGACGATACCGAGCATACGTTCGCTATCGCGTGCGATTCGACCGACGCGGAGAAGACGATCGACATGCTCTGGGTGATTGGCGACCAGGCTGACTAGCCTCGTTTCGACTCCCGCATCGGACGGGGTCGAGCGCTTCTACCAGGATTTCCTCGAGCGATCGCCCGAGGTGGCGCCGCTCTTCGCGGCCACCGACTTTTCGAAGCAGCGAAAGCTGCTTCGCGCCAGCGTCTATGTCCTGGCCACGAGGGATGTGGAGGAGCCCCAGGCCCGGGAGATGCTGGAGCGGATTGGCGAGTCGCATGGACGGGCGCGCCGGAACATCAGGCCAGAGCTCTACGAGGTGTGGCTCGACGCGTTGTGCCAGACGGTCCGCTGGCTCGATCCGACGTGGTCGGACGAGGTGGAGCAGGCCTGGCGAGAGAAGATGCGGCCCGGGATCGACATCATCACCTCGATGTACTGACGGCTTGTTCACCGCTCCGGCCAGTCGAATAATGTACGGTCGCCATGCAGATACAGTTCGACAACAGCTACGCCAGACTGCCCGAGCGCTTCTACGCGCGCCAGACGCCGACGCCGGTTCCACGCCCCGAGTTGATCCGGCTGAACGCCGAGCTCGCGACGACGCTCGGGATCGACGCCATGTGGCTCCGCTCTGACGACGGCGTGGCGATGCTGGCGGGGAACACGACGCCGGACGGGGCGGACCCCCTCGCGCAGGCGTACGCGGGGCATCAGTTTGGCGGTTTCGTCCCTCAGCTGGGTGATGGACGGGCATTGCTGCTGGGAGAGGTGGTCGATGTGGCGGGCGACCGCCGCGACGTGCAGTTGAAGGGCGCAGGGC
>CAJWMX010000540.1 GCA_913043805.1 uncultured Acidobacteriota bacterium
TCCCGCAGAGATTCGACGATCCGAGCGAGAAACGACCGCGAGTCGGCGCCCAATGGCAGCAGTGCTTTGGGTCGTCCGGACATCCGCGAGGACGCGCCACCGGCGAGAATCACCCCTGGGATCATCCTAGTACTCCACGAATGATGCGGTCGGGTTGCACCCCCGCCGGAGGGAACAATAGAATCTCGCCATGAATCACCCCGACGTCTCCATCCGTTGCCAGCGATGCGGCGCCCAAATGGACCTCAAGGACCCGGGTCCGAACGACCCGTGGCCGCCGCAGCAGTTCTGGGAGTGCCCGGCCTGCAACCGTCATTTCTGGACAACGTATCCGCCCGTGAAGCCGGCCAAGCCAAAGCCGCCGCCAAAGCCCGCGGCCGACGGCGATGCGGCCAAGCCGGCGGCCGCCGCGGCCACTCCAGCCGCCGACGCCAAGTCCTAGACACCGGCCGCGGCCGAGAAGCCCGCCCCAAGCCCTGAATCGAAGCCGGCCGCCGAAGCCTCAGCCCGCCGGCGAAACCCGCCGACCCACCCTCTTCGGAGTAACTGGACCGCCCGGCGAGAGCCTACCATCCTGCTTGACTTCGACCAACAATCCTCACTAGACTGGCCTCTCTCAAGCTTGGTTACTAGTCACAAACGCCGCTCCCGTAGTGGGCGCGGTGGCGTCGTGGCAGACTCGGTTTGGGTCGGAGGAATCAGGTATGGCCAGCGGTACAATCGCACGTCTCTTGATCGACAAGGGGTTCGGTTTCATTCGCGACGAGGGCGGAGTCGAGCATTTCTTCCACCGGAGCTCGGTTCGTGGCGCAGTGTTCGAGTTGCTCCGTGAGGGCCAGCGCGTCGAGTTCACGACCGAGGATTCGACCAAGGGTCCCCGTGCGGGTGAAGTTCGTCTGATCGAGAGCTAAGCGCTCCGCTGCGCCGTCCCGCCCTGCACGTCGGCGCAGCGCTACACGTTCGAGGCTCGAGACGTTGGGCCCCAACGTCTCGCGTCGCTCGCCAGCGAAGCGTCGTCGGTAAAGTGTTTGACCGGCCCGTTCCAGTACCGCCTCGCCCCACGGCTTTCCCCTCCACAAGTGATAGCGCTCGTCGGTCCGGCCCGCAAGGGGCTGGATGGTTACGTCCTTCGTGCAATGATGGTCGCCACGGAAGCGAATGGGGCCCGGTGGCCCTCCCGGTCTTCAAAACCGGTCGCCCCCTGCTAACGTGGGGGGGCTGGGTTCGACTCCCAGGCGCTTCCGCCACTTGGTTTCCTGGCGAGGCTTCCGGCGCGCGGCGTTGCTGCGTCGGTCACAGGCCAACTACCTACTCCTTCGGGCGCTACTTCGAGGCGCGCGGGCAACGGATCCTGATGTCGGGCTATCTCGGGTCGATCGGCTTCTCGTTCCCAGCGGCCATGGGCGCGTGGGCCGCCACCCAGGACCAGGAAGAGTACCGCGGACGCAAGGTCATCTCCGTCAGTGGGGACGGTAGGTTCGGGCAGTATCTGGCCGACTTCACGACCGCCGTGAAGTACGGCATGAACATCACCCACGTGCTGCTCAACAACTCGCAGCTCGGGAAGATCTCGAAGGAGCAGCGCGCGGGCGAATGGCCGGTCTGGCAGACCAGCCTGCACAACCCGAGCTTCGCGGCCTACGCCAAGCTATGTGGCGGGTACGGCCGGCAGGTGACCTCGGCCGACGAGCTCCGGCCGGCGCTCAAGGAAGCACTCGGCCAGCCGGGCGCGGCCCTGGTCGAGATCATCACCGACGCCGACCTCATCTAGGTCGCCGTGACTCAAGGGCACCCCGGAGGTAGGATGGTGCCCGTGGATAGCAGCATCGTGATCCTGGCCTGCTGGTTGGGCGGGCTGGGCCTGTTGATATGGCGCTGGCCCGCCGGACCCGGCGCCGACCGCCTCATTTCCAAGGCGGTCGCCCTGCTCTGGCTCGCGCTCCCGGTGGGCGAACCGGCGATGCGCAACCGGTCTCATCTGTTCGTCTGCTCGGTTCTAGTCAGCATGGCGATCCTGCGCCAGGACATCGAACCCTGGGTCCGGCGCACGCTCGCCGGCGAGCCGACCCGCGGGAACCAATGAACGCACGTCGAATCACGCTGACGCTCGTCAGTCTGTTCCTGCTGCCATCCCTTGCCCTGGCTCAGTTCGAAAGTCACGGTATCTACGAGGTCGGTGTCGCGAGCACCGATCTTGGCTCGGACGGCGGCAGCGCGACGCCGATCTACGGCGTCGGCGCCGGCGCCACTTACGGCGTGGGGAGCGTCGCGGGCTTCCCGCTCGTCCTGGGCGGCGACCTCATCATCCGCGGCTTCGGGCTGGAGATTCCGAACGGAGTCAACCTGGACGGCGGCGTCTTCGACCAGACCGACGTCTGGCTAGACGAGTTCGTCGCGCTTCGACTTGGTTCCCTGCTCGCCGGCATCTATGTCGAACATCGTAATATCGACCGGAGCCGGGCCGGGACCATCGGCGTGCCGACGACGGGCCTCGGCGCCATCGTCGAGGCCGGAGACCGCACGAAGCTGCGGATAACCTACGCGAGCACGGTCCACGGACGCCTCCGGGTGGATGGCGTCGCCAGTGAACCGGATGTCGCCTCGGGCCAGTCGGCGCGACTCACTCTGACCCGCGTGCTCACCGAACGCTGGAGCGGTCGTGTCGACGTCTCCTACACCAACCTCGAGCTCGAATCGACGCTGCCGACCTTGTCGTTCTT
>CAJWMX010000541.1 GCA_913043805.1 uncultured Acidobacteriota bacterium
TCGGGGTGACCTACCAGCGGGCGACCTACGACAGCGTCGAGGGCCGTAACCTCAAGAACGGCGACATCCGCTTCCTCGTGCCCAATCTGCCGATGCAGGGAGACCTGACCGACAACGTGCTCACGGTCGACCTGACCACGGACACCACGGTCGTCTTCATGACCTACGGCCTGACCGATCGGCTCGATGTGGGCACCGCGATTCCCTACATCCGCGTAGGGCTGGGCGCCACGGTCTCACCAACCGTCGTACGGCGGAACGGGGTGCCCGTACCCGGTGGCGGGGTACCGCTCGCGCCGCGCTCCGAGGAAGACTCGGAGGCCGGCATCGGCGACATCATGCTGCGCACGAAATACAACTTCCTGAAGCGTGAGGGGGGCGGCGCCTCGGTGATGGCAGACATCACCCTGCCTACCGGCAACAGCGAAGACTTGATCGGCACCGGCGCCCCGAGGGCCAAGTTCCTGTTCGTGACCTCGACCACGCTCGGCCGGATCGCGCCGCACCTCAACGCCGGCTACACGTTCGTGGGCGAGAGCGCGAACGGCACTATCGACACCGACGACGAGTACAACTATGTGGCCGGCATCGAAGCAACGCTGACCGACCGCGTGACGACGTCGTTCGACTTCATCGCCCGAACCATCACCAACATCGGACAGTTGCGATTGGGACCGGCCCCAACCGCGCCGCCCGAGGGTGATACTGGCGACGGCGGCAACCAACAGCTCAATCGCCAACCGGGCGACCTCAACCTCCGTCTCGGCTCGGTCGGCCTGAAGTGGCACATCGGCGGCACCTGGCTGCTGTCGACGGCCGTCCTCTTTCCGCTGGACGATGCGGGCCTCACCGATGAGCTGTCCTGGTCGTTCGGGTTCGACTGGACCCGGTAGCAAGCCCCGACCGGCCTGAGGAACAGATGCAGAACACGAACGTTGGTTTCATCGGTCTGGGAAGGATGGGCTTCGCCATGGCCAGCAATCTGGCCGCGGCGAACGTCCCGCTGACGGTCTTCGACGTGCAGCCAGAGCCGGTCGCGCGACTCACTGAAGCCGGCGTGCTGAGAGCCGAAAGTCCCAAGGCGTTGGCCGAACAGGTCGAGATGCTGTTTCTGTGCGTGCCGTCAGAGAAGGAAGCCGAGGCCGTGCTCTTCGGCGACAACGGGGTGGCGTCGGGCGATACCGGGTCGCTGGCCGTGGTAGATACCACCACGATGAACCGGGGCTCCGCGGTGCGCCTGGCAGAGCGGTGCGAGGCGGCCGGGTTCCGCTACAGCGACTGTCCCATCTCGGGGAAGCCGCACCGAGCCGAAGAGGGGTCGCTCACCATCATGTTCGGCGGCGCCGACGACGCCTTTGTCGAGGCCAGACCGTATCTCGACATCATGGGCGAGTTCATCGTGCACTGCGGCGCCATCGGCAGCGGGCAGCTGATGAAGGCGGTCAACAACATCATCTACGACGTGAACATCGCCGCCTTGTGCGAGGTGCTGCCGCTGGCCCTGAAGGCGGGGCTGGCGCCGAAGACGGTCGCCGATGTCGTCACCTCCGGCAGTGCCCGGAGCTTCGCCAGCGACTTCTTCGTGCCGCGCATCCTGCGCCGCGAGTTCCACGGCGACTTCTCGCTGCAGGCGGCGCACAAGGACATCGTCAACATCCAGGACGTGACCAAGGAGCTCGGCGCCGAACTCCCCTTGGTGGAGACGATGATCGGGATCTACGAACGGGCCATCGCCGAAGGGTATGGCGACGAACCGAAGAGCGCGATGGTGAAGCTCTACGAGCAGCAGCTAGAGCAGGAAGTCCGCCTGCCCGATCCAGGAGACGACTCCTAGGCTGCCCGCCTATGCTCGAAGCACGTTCCCGGCGACACCTGATTACGGAATATAAGGCGCCCTGGCGAGAGCGTTGCGCCGGGTCCTCGACGCCGGCCTGGCGCTCGAGGGCGCGGCGGACCACGGCGTCAGCGAAGCGCTGTAACTCCGCGATCCGGACGGCAACGGTGTCGAACACTATGTTGATCGGCCCAAGAACGAATGGCCCAGAGGAGACGATGGCGCGCTTCAGATGTTCACGCGTTCCTTGGACATCGCGGACCTGCTCCGGGTGATCGACTGACGGGGTTGCGGCTACGACAGATTGACTCGCATCGGGGGTGGCCCCGGGCCATGACATCGCGGTAAGGCAAAAGATCGCAAGAAGACGAAAAGGTCTCGGATGATTGACGATTCACTGACCGACAGTCTCGACGGCACCCGCATGGTGTACACCTACCCGGAAATGGGCACCGTCAGGGTCTCCTTCGCTGGTGGGAGCGTGAGCTTCGAGTGGCTCGCGGGCTTACTCGAGGGACAGTCTGGCAGCGACTTCCCTTACCGTGCGCGCAAGGTCGGCGACGACCAGTTCTTCGTAAACTGGCACGAGCTGGAAGCTCACGGATTCGTGACCCTGCATGTAGATTTCCAGGCCGAGCGCGTTCGCAGTTCCGTGCTGGCCGCCTACGCGACCGGCAACGAGCAAGTCTTTCTTCATAGCGCTGCGATCGACCGCGTGGAAGCGTCCAACCGTTGAGGTGCCGCCCGCCTCTCGGAGTGTTCGGCCGGGGTCGCGGCCTTCGTAATGACGCGACTGGAGAAACACGATGAGCAACGTCTGGTGGCGGACTCTACTTGCGGGCGTTGTCCTTGAAGTCCTGTACGGCGTGTTCTGC
>CAJWMX010000542.1 GCA_913043805.1 uncultured Acidobacteriota bacterium
CGTGCGGGGCGATGTCGGCGCGGTCAAGGCCTCCACCGACGCCGGCGCCGCCGCCGCGCGCCGCGTGGGCGAACTCGTCTCCGTGCATGTCATCCCGCGTCCCCACGGCGAGGTCGAGAAGATCCTGCCGCAGTCCAAGTAGACGTCCTCGGTTCCGCCCGACGCTGATCGGCTTCGTCGAGAACCATGGCCGACGCCGCCGCCACCCCCGACCGCGACCTCGACTCCATCCGCGAGGCCAGACAGCTCGCGCGACGCGCGCGCGCGGCCCAGGCGCGCCTGGCTGAGCTCAGCCAGGAGCAGATCGACCGTATCGTCGACGCCGTGGCTGCCGCCGCCCAGGCGGAGGTCGAGCCGTTCGCGCGTCTCGCCGTCGAGGAAACCGGCTACGGCAACGAGGCGGACAAGATCAAGAAGAACCGCTTCGCCGCCGAGACCATCTACAGGTTCATCCAGCCGATGCGTACCGTCGGCGTGATCAATCGGCGTGAGTCGGAGCGAATCGTCGAGATCGCGGAGCCGTTCGGGGTCGTCGCGGCCATCGTCCCGTCGACGAACCCCACGTCCACCGCGATCTACAAGATCCTGGTCTGCCTGAAGGCGCGCTGCGCGGTCGTCCTCAGCCCCCACCCATCGGCCGCCCGCTCGATCATCCGGGTTGCCGACGTGCTGACCCGCGCCGCGCTTGCGGCCGGCGCACCGGAAGGCGCGGTGGGGTGCATGACGACGGTCACACAGGAAGGCACGCAGGAGCTGATGCGGAGCCGTGAGGTCGCGCTGATCCTCGCGACCGGCGGTCTCGGACTAGTCCGCGCTGCCTACAGTGCCGGGAAACCCGCGTATGGCGTCGGCCCGGGCAACGCGCCCACCTACATCGAACGCTCGGCCGATATCGCCAAGGCGGTCACCGACATCATCACCGGGAAGACCTTCGACAACGGCGTGCTCTGCTCATCGGAGAACTCGGTCGTCGTGGACGAGGCGATCGCAGGCGAGGTCCGGCGCGCGTTCGAGGGACAGGGCGGACGCTTTCTCGACCCGCAAGAGGCGGACACCCTGGCCACGGTGCTCGTCACGCCGCAGCGCCTGCCCAACCCGGAGCTCGTCGGGAAGTCCGCCGTCGAGATCGCCGGGCGCGTCGGCATCGACGTCGGTCGGGACACTCGGGTCCTGATCGCGCCGCTGACTGGCGTCGGTCGCGACTACCCGCTGTCGATGGAGAAGCTCTGTCCGGTCCTCTCCTTCTACGAGGTCCCGGACTGGCGGGCCGCGTGCACCCGCTGCAAGGAAATCCTGGCCTACGGCGGCATGGGCCACACCATGTCGATCCACTCCGGAGACGAGGGCATCATCCTGGAGTTCGGGCTGCAGAAGCCTGCGTTCCGGATCGTGGTCAACAGCCCGACCACCCTCGGTTCGATTGGGATGACGACCGGCCTTGCCCCCTCGATGACGCTTGGGTGCGGCGGCTGGGGCGGCAACATCACGTCGGACAACATCACGCCGCGGCACCTGCTCAACGTCAAGCGCCTGGCCTATGAAACCCGTCCCGCGCCGCGATCGAGCCCCGATGGCAGCCCCGGCCCTGAACCCGCGCCGCGGCTCCCGGAGGCGCCGCCCCCCTCCGTCTCACGCGGCGTGGACCCGACGGTGCTGAGCGAACGGATCGAGTCGTTTCTGGCCTCGCGTGGGATTGCCGGCACCACCGCGCCGGCGCCGGCGGACCCGACACCCGCGCCGCCGCCCGCGAGTCCGCCCGCCGAGCCTCCCGCCCCCACGCCAGAGCCTCCCCCTCCGCCAGTCACGCCGGTGGAGTTCGTCTGCGAGGACGACGTGCGTCAGGCGCTCCGCGAGCGCCGCCAGATCCTGGTCGATGACGGGACCATCATCACCCCCGCCGCCCGCGACCTCGGAGAGGCGCAGCGGGCCTTCCTGTACGCGTCACTTCCCCGCTAGCCCGGACCACCGACGTGGCCGAGTTCGACCCCGCCTCGCATCGACTGGTTCCCACCCGGACCTTTGACGAGCTTCAGGTCGGCGACCGATTTCCGATCCCGAGCCGAACGGTGACCGACGGACAGTTCGCTGCCTTTCAGACCGTGTCGGCCGATAATCACCCGATGCACTACGACGTCGAGCACTGCCGTGCCCACGGGCATCGGGCACCGATCGCCCATGGCTTTCAGGTGCTGTCCGCCACCGCTCCCGGCGCCGGGCTGTTTCCCCACGTGCTGGGCGAACGGCTCATGGGCTTTCTGGAGCAGTCCTCTCGCTTTCTCGCCCCGGTCTATCTGGGCGACACGCTCTATCCGGAGCTGACAATCACCGAGCTGAAGCGCCAACGCACCACCGGTGTCGTGACGCTCCGCGCCACCGTGCACAACCAGCACCGCGCGCTGGTCCTGGAAGGCACGCAGGCGTTCCTCGTCCGTCTCTGACGCCCCCGCACAATCTTCCACACGGCGCCGCGTCCAGGTCCGCAGAAACTGCGACGGACGGCTGACACCGCCACGGCAGCGGACGTCGGTCAACGGCCGGCGACTTGCAACATGGCGGGCGATGTTCGCGCTCCTCAAAACCGCCGCCCTTTTCGGCGTCGACGCGGAACCGGTCCAGGTCGAGGTAGACGTCAGCGATGGCGGGCTGCCGGCGATGGTGCTGGTGGGCCTGCCCGACACCAGCGTCATAGAATGCCGCGACCGGGTACAG
>CAJWMX010000543.1 GCA_913043805.1 uncultured Acidobacteriota bacterium
CCCGCCGCGGTCGAACACCACACTGGTGACGC
Source organism: uncultured Acidobacteriota bacterium (assembly GCA_913043805.1). Taxonomy (GTDB): domain Bacteria; phylum Acidobacteriota; class Vicinamibacteria; order Vicinamibacterales; family UBA8438; genus UBA2994. The sequence continues at coordinate 33 of CAJWMX010000543.1, forward strand.
CCTTCTCGATCGCTCGCTCCGCCACCAGCTTCCCGATGGCCTCGGCACCCGCTTTGTTCCCGCCCCGGGCCCCGTCAGCGAACGACGCCTTGGCGGAAGGCTCGACGCTCGAGGCCGCAGCCACGGTCGTGCCGGTGTCGTCGTCGATCACCTGCGCCGAGATGTGCGCGGCGCTCCGAAACACGGCCAGCCGCGGCCGGCCGGCGGTCCCCTTCAAGGGCGTCCGCTGTCGCAGCGCGATCCGGCGTCGTCTGTCCTTCTTGGTCTTGACCTTCATCGCCCTTAGGCTCCCGTCTTGCCCACCTTCTTCTTGAGCACCTCGCCCGTATAGCGAATGCCCTTCTGCTTGTAAGAATCCGGCTTGCGCAAACTGCGAATGTCGGCCGCCACCTGCCCCACTGCCTGCCGGTCGATCCCCGTCACCACGAGGTGGGTCTGGTTGTCGACCTTGATCCCGATCCCCTCCGGAATGTCGAACAGCACCGGGTGCGAATACCCCAGCGCAAGGGTCAAGAGCTGCCCCTTGACCTCGGCTCGATAGCCGATGCCGACGATGTCCAGTTCCTTCTGGAACCCGGTGGATACGCCCGTGACCGCATTGGCCACGAGACTGCGCGCCAACCCGTGGAACTTGCCAAGCGCCCGGTCCTCCCGGATCGGCTTCGCTTCCAGGCGGCCTTCGTTCTCCTCGAACCGGATTCCAGGGGGCAGGGGCTGCCGCAGGGCGCCCTTCGGCCCCTTGACCTCCACCGCATCGTCCGAGATCTGCACGCTGACCCCGCTCGGAATCGATATCGGTCTCTTCCCTACTCGCGACATCGGTCTCGCTCCTCTGTCTCCGCGCTACCAGACGTTGCAGAGCACTTCACCGCCAACGCCTTCTTTCACCGCGTCACGACCGGTCATGACTCCGCGAGAGGTGGTGATGATGCTGGTGCCCAGACCGGCCAACACGGGCGGAACGGCGTCGCGCCCGAAATAGACCCGGCGCCCTGGTCGGCTTACCCGCTCGATCCCGGAGATGACGTTCTCCCCCTGGGAGCCGTACTTCAGATAAATGCGGATCATCGGCCGGGCCATCTGCCCGCGCTCCACGACTACCTCGACCATCTTGAACGAGTCGATGTAGCCCTCACTCTGGAGGATCCTCGCGATCTCGGTCTTGAGTCGCGATGCCGGAACGTCGACCCGCTTACGCCGTGCTCCGGTGGCGTTGCGGATTCTCGACAACATGTCGGCGATCGGATCAGTCATGTTCGTTGTTCTCTGCATCGAGCGTCCCGGCATGGCCGGCACGCAGTTCCGTCACCAGCTGCTCTTGGTCACTCCGGCGAGGTCGCCTTCGAGCGCCAACCGCCGGAAACAGAGCCGGCACAGCGCGAACTTTCTGATGAACGCACGGGGGCGGCCGCACAAGCGGCAGCGATTGCGCTGCCTAGTCTTGTATTTCGGTGGCCGCTGTTCTTTCACGATCTTGGCGGTTGTTGCCATCTGCTACGCCTCTGCCCGATTCGTCCGGCGGTTCCTCCGCCTGGTCAGTTCGTCCGGAACGGCATCCCCATCAACTGGAGCAGCCGTCGGCCTTCCTCGTCCGTCTTGGCGGTCGTCACCACCGAGATGTTCAACCCCCGCGACTTGTCCACCTTCATGTAGTCAATCTCGATGAACATGAGTTGGTCACGCAGCCCCAGCGTGTAGTTCCCGCGTCCGTCGAACCCCTTCGGCGAGACACCACGAAAGTCGCGAACTCGAGGCAGGGCGATGGAAATCAGGCGATCGAGGAACTCATACATCCGGTCACGCCGGAGCGTCACCATCGCGCCGATCGGCATGCCCTGGCGAACCTTGAACTGCGCGATCGACTTCCGCGCCCGGGTGGTCAGCGGCTTCTGACCGGTGATCTGGGTCAGGTCGTCCGCACCGGCGTCAATCAGCTTCACGTTCTGGGTCGCCTCGCCCAGTCCCATGTTGACCACGACGCGGCGGACCTTGGGCACCGCCATGACGTTGGTGTAGCCGAACTCCTTGGTCAGGGTCGGCACGGCCGTCTCGTGATACCGCTCTTTCAATCGGTTCATCGGTCCACGACTCCGTCGCACTTGCGGCAGATCCGCACTTTCCGTCCATCTCCGAGCAAGCGGCGCCCGAGCCGCGTCGGCGCGCCGCACTCGGGACACACCAGCTGCACGTTCGATACATGCAAGGCCGACTCGCTCTCGACGATCCCCCCCTTGACGTTCTGGCCGGGGTTGGGTCGGGTATGACGCTTTACGATGTTCACGCCCTCGACGATCAGGCGGTTCTTCCCGGGCACGAGTTGCAAGACGCGTCCTCGCTTGCCCCGGTCCTTCCCGCTGACCACGACGACGTTGTCGTTCTTGCGGATGGAGGTCTGAATGCTAGACATGGCTCCTACAGCACCTCAGGCGCGAGGGAGATGATCTTCATGAACTTCCGCTCACGCAACTCGCGGGCCACCGGTCCGAACACGCGGGTGCCCACCGGCTCGCCCTGCTCGTTCACGAGCACCGCAGCGTTGCGGTCGAACCGGATGTAGCTTCCGTCCCGCCTGCGGTATTCCTTGGACGTGCGCACGATGACCGCGCGAACGACCTGCCCTTTCTTGACGGCTGACGCCGGCGCGGCTTCCTTAACCGACGCGGTCACGAGG
>CAJWMX010000544.1 GCA_913043805.1 uncultured Acidobacteriota bacterium
GCCGCAAGAACGAGGGGTTTGACCTCATCTTTGTCGCACCACCCACGTACTCGCGGTCGCGAGCGATGCGGACGGAGTTCGACATCCAGCGCGACCACACCGTGCTGCTCGAGCGGATTGGCGACCGGCTCGCGCCGGGAGGCGAGATCCTGTTCGCCACGAACCTCCGCACGTTCGCGCTGGACCCGGCCGTCGGCACCCGGTTCGCCGCTGAAGACATCACCTCGGAGGTCACGCCTCCCGATTTCGAGCGCCGGCCGCGGCTCCGAGCCTGGTCGCTGACGCGACGCTCGTGGCGGGCCCGCAACCGGCGCATACAATAGGCCACATGGCAAAGCGGTACTGGTTGATGAAGTGCGAGCCGGACGCCTACAGCATCGGCGACCTCGAGCGTGATGGCGACACCTGCTGGGAAGGCGTGCGGAACTTCCAGGCGCGCAACTTCATGCGCGACGACATGCAGATTGGCGACGGGGTGCTGTTCTACGCGTCGAACGCGGACCCGTCGGGGGTCTCGGGGCTGGCCACCATCGCCAAGACCGGCTACCCGGACCACTTCGCGTGGAAGAAGGGCCACAAGTACTTCGACGCGCGCAGCACCAAAGACAAGCCGGTGTGGTTCATGGTCGATCTGGCATTCGAGGAGCGATTCGCCGGCACTGTGGCGCTGTCGACGCTGAAGGAAACCAAGGGCCTCGAAGACATGAAGGTGGTGCAGAAAGGGAGCCGCCTCTCGGTACAACCGGTCACCAAGAAGGAGTACGACATCGTCGTCAAACTGGGCCGCAAGACGAAAAAAGCCGCGGGCTAGCGCAGCCCGCGGCTCTGGTCGTGTCCCGCCTGGGACGAATCAGTTGTTGGTGGGCTCTCCGACGGCCTTGATCACCTCTCGCAGCAACCCCCAGCGGTCGAACCCCTGGCGTCCATAGTCGAGACCGCGACGAACGATCACCAGATCGTGCGACGGCGCGATCACGACGAACTGGCCACGGTTGCCCGAGGTCGAGTACGCGTCCTTGGGCACGTCGTCCCGGTCTTCGGGAACCAGCCAGAACTGGCCGCCGTACATGCCTCCGCGACCGACGGTAGCCGGCGCCGGGGGGCGAACGAAGTCGACCCAGGACTCTGACACCAGCCGCTCCCCGTTCCACAAGCCGCCATTCAGATACAACAGCCCGAACCGGGCGAGGTCTCTGGCGTTGGTGTAGATCTGGCTACTCAGGATGAAGTCGCCGAAGCGGTCGGTGCTGAGCAAGGTGTTCCGCATCCCGATCTTGTCGAGCAGCCGGCGACGGGGGAACTCCAGGTAAGTCTGATCGTCGCCGATCGCCTGCTTCATCTTGTAGACCGCAAGGATCGTGTCGTAGTTCTCGTAGTCCCAGTTCGTGCCTGGCTTGCGAATCAGCGCCTGGCGGAGGGCGCCGCTCACAGAGCTCGACCCGGCCCAGTAGGACATTCCCGAGCCGGTGGCATACTCGCGACCCGCATTGTCGATGGTGTCGAGCCCGCTCGACATGTGGAGCGCGTGTCGCAGGGTGATCTCGCTCCGCGGGTCCTCGCCCAGAACGCGCGTCCGCGGCAACCACTCGAATCCGAGCGGCTCGTCGAGGTACATCTTCCCTTCATCCACCAGCATGCCGATGAGCGTCGAGGCGATGCTCTTGGCGGTGGACCAGGTGCGCGTGCGGGTGGTCATGTCCACCCCGGGGGCGTAGCGTTCGTGGACGATGCGCCCGTCGTGAACGACGAGCAGGCTGAGCGTGTCCTGCTCCGGCGTGTCGCGCTCGAACGCCCAGTCCGACGCGGCCTGGAGGGCGCCCGCATCGATACCGGGCGGCAGCGACGTGTCGGCTACGAGATCGCCGTCCGGCCAGGCGATGGTGGCCGGGTCGCCGGCAGGATACGGAAGCGTCAACTCCGGCAGCGCGTCGATGTCGGCGAGGGTCTGATCCGGCGGCAGGATGACGCACCCGATCCCCTCACGGAACGCGGCGCGCATCACGGGAACCGCTCCCTCCGTGCCGATGATGACAGCCCGTCGCGCCTGGTCGACCTCGTAGGGCTGCACTTCCGGCAGAAACGCCAGCTCCTGCGCGACCACGCTCTCGAGGCTCCGGTTCGAGGTGAACAGGCCGTTGCACATGAAGATGGCCTGCTGGCCGCGACGAATCATGTCTCGCTGCGGCTGCCAGTAGTCGTAGCTCTCCTCCTGCTGCGCAACGGCCGACAGCGGCGCGAGCAACGCCAATCCGACGAGCACGAGCAACATGCGCTTCATCTGCCCCTCCTCAGAGGTAGTCCCACTTCACATCGAATCCATGGATCTTCGGATTATATCGACCTTGCCGGTCGCGGAGACGAAACACGTTCCGCGACCTAACGGAGTTTGCCGACGGGCCCGCGCTCGACAAACTCTGGCTGAAGCCTGTAGGCGCAGGCCGACCGAAGCCGGCGGCCCGCTTACAACACCATCAACGCCGGCTGCTCGAGGTACCGCTTCACCGCGGCGAGCAGCTCCGCGCCGGTCGCGCCATCGATGGCGCGGTGATCGGCCGAGAGGGTGCAGCTCATCATGGTCCCGATTCGGACGTCGCTGTCGAACGCGATCGGCCGTCTCGACGCCGCCCCCACCCCGAGCACACAGCTTTGCGGAGGGTTGACGATGGCAAACAGGCTGTCGACGCCGTACATCCCCAGATT
>CAJWMX010000545.1 GCA_913043805.1 uncultured Acidobacteriota bacterium
ACGCCGTCGATGCCTCGGGCCTGTCGACCGATCGCGACATCGTCGCCTATGACTCCGATCCGGAAGAGTTGGTAAGCGCCCGCGTCGCCGCGGTCCTGATCCGACAGGGCTATCGAGCGAGCGCGCTGGCCGGCGGTCTGCCCGAGTGGATCACCGCCAAGTTTCCGACCGACGAGAAAGACGCCCCGAAACAAGCTCCGCCGAAGGCGGGTGGCCTGAAAGGCTGACCGACACGGGGACGCCCCGCCCCACTAAGATCAGCGCCACACGAGGCGCCGTCATGTTCAACCCGACCGCCGCCCGGTCGATGTATCTCGCGCTCTCGTGCGCGCTGCTGGCGCCTGCTCTCGTGGCTGCCCAGGTCGACGAACGTACGGCCGGAGAAGTTCAGGCGGCGCTCGAGTCCAGGCACGCGCTGGTCGTCGACTTCACCGCCGACTTCGTCCAGACCTACGAAGGGGGCATGCTGCGGAGCCGGCTCGTCGAACGCGGCACCGTCCGCGTCAAGCGACCGGGACTGATGCGATGGGACTACGTCGACCCGGAGCCCAAGTTGTATCTGGCTGATGGCGAGCGGTTCTACTCATATCTGGAGCTCGACGCGCAGGTCCTGGTCGGCGCCATGCCCTCACTCGACGAGGCGACAACGGCGATGCAGTTCCTGGCGGGCGCCGGCAGTATCGTCGACGACTTCACGGCCGCCTTCGACGTCGTGGACAACCAGCCAGAGGACACGATCGTGCTCCGGCTCGATCCGATCCGCAGCGAGCGCGACTTCGAGTTTCTGGTGGTCGTGCTGGATCAGCGCACCCTGGCGATCCATCAGCTGGTGGCCCACGACTTCGGTGGCGGTGTGTCGACCTATCAGTTCGGAAACCTGCAGGAGAACACTGGACTGACCGATAGTCCGTTTAAGTTTGACATCCCGGCGGGAGCCCATGTCATTGATCTTGATGAGACGAGTGCCGCGCGTTAGCGCCCTGCTGGCCTGTCTTCTGGTCGGCGCGTGCGCCTCCGGCGCCCGCGACCGTGCCCAGTTGGCCGAGCGGCTCGAAGACTTCGACCGCGCCGTCGTCGAGTACACCCACGCGCTACAGGACCGTCCCAACGATCCGAGCCTTCGCCGTGACCTGGAGCGAGCGAGGCTTCGCGCCGCGCAACAGCACTACGCCGAAGGCCGACGCCACGCCGGCCTCGGCAACTACGATGAGGCGCTCGTCGAGTATCAGATCGCGGCGGAGATGAACCCGCTGAGCGGCGAGATCCAGGATGCCGTGCGCGAAACCCGTCGCGCTGTGCAGACTAGGCTCGAAGCCCGTGCCGAGGGGCAGACCGCGCTCGAGGCGCTCGTCGAGCGGACCCGCTCGCTTCCGCCCAGTGGACTCGAGCTGCCCGAAGACACACTGCCCGAATCGCTGGTCTTCCGCGATGCCAGCAGCCGGGATGTGTTTTCCGCCCTCGGGCAGTTCGCCGACGTGAACGTGGTGTTCGACCCGACCTTCTCCGACGAGGCGCTGTCGATCGACCTCCGCGGCACCACGCTGACGGCTGCCTTGACCGCGGTGGCCGCCTCCATCCGCAACTTCTATCGCGTCACGGCGCCACAGACGGTCACGGTCGTTCCGGATACCCCAGCCAAACGGCGGGAGTATGAGGAAGAGGTCGTCCAGACCTTCTACCTCAGCAACGCCGATGTCGCCGAGACCATCGACATGCTTCGGCTCGTCATCGACCTGCGACGTCTCGCCCCGATGACGGCCACCCGCGCCATCTCGATCAAGGACACCCCTCAGCGCCTCGCCGCCGCGGGCCGTCTGATCGCCGCCATCGACAAGGCGCGACCTGAAGTGGTGATCGACGTCGAGCTACTCGAGGTCGACCGCCAGCGCCTGCGTGAGTATGGGCTGCAGTTCGCCAGCCCAGGCTCTCCCGGCATCGACGGCTTCGCGTCACTCGACCAGACCGATCTGACACTCGATGACCTCGGGTCACTGACTCGAGCCGACGTCTTTGTCGCGAACCTGCCCGGCCTGTTCTACCGGTTGCTGAAGCGGGACGCGAACACCCGCACCCTTGCGAATCCGCATCTGCGCACCTCCGAGGGCACCGCCGCGACGGCCCGATTCGGCCAACGTGTTCCGGTGCCGGTGACCACCTTTGCCCCCTTCGCGACCGGTGGCATCCAACAACAGCCGATCACGTCGTTCAACTACGAGAACATCGGCGTCAACATCGACATCACACCGTTCACGCACCATAACGATGACGTCTCCCTCGATCTGGCCATCGAGGTCCAGAGTGTCTCGGGGACCGGCTTCGGCGACCTGCCCACCTTCGGCAATCGTTCGATCACCACCACGATCCGCCTCCGCGATGGAGAGACGAACATCCTGGCCGGGCTGATCCGTGATGACGAGCGCGAAGTACTCGAAGGGGTTCCGGGGCTGAGCGACCTGCCGATCATCGGTCGGCTGTTCGCCCGCAGCCAGCGGGAGATTCAGGAAACCGACATCATCGTCACCCTCACACCACGGATCATCCGCGTGCTGGATCTCGACGAGTCGGACCTTCGCGCGTTCCGAGTCGAACGCGACAGCGGGGCTGGTCTCGATATCGGCGGGCCCTTGCCGGCTCCGGCCGTGCCCGGCGCGGTGCGCCCCGGCCTACCCGCGACGCCTCCTGGCGCCGGGGGCGCAGCC
>CAJWMX010000546.1 GCA_913043805.1 uncultured Acidobacteriota bacterium
TGTCAAAGCCCGTCTGAGCGGCGGCTAGTCGACGGAGAAGTGCTCCTTCGCCCGATAGAGCGCCACGGTTGGTACTAGGAAGACCGCGAAGGGGATAAGTCCCCCGAGCAAAGATCCCTGCCGCGCTCCGAAGACCCCCATCGCGATGGCTACCTGCGCCGCGTACACCGCAGCCCAGGGCCACATCCATCGCTTCATCCTCCAGAAGCCGTAGGCGCCGGCCCCGTAGATGGCCCAGTGCAGTGGTTCGGTCGCCTTGGCCGCCCAGCCGGTGAGCATGAAGCCGAACCACACTTCTTGGTCCTCGGCCACTGGTTTCAGAAAGATGTCGAAGGGCATGTAGACCAGCGTCATGAAGAGGCAGAAGGCAAAGAGCGGTTGCATCCACCAGGGGCGCCGGCGCCACTGTGCCGCCAGATCCAGGGCTGCCATCGATTGGCTCCTTTCTTCGCCAGCGTAGCCTACGGGCACCGAAGAGCGCCAGTCGACGACTATAATCGGCTCGTTCTCTCGTAGCAGCAAGATCGGAGGAGGTCGTCCGAATGGGTCCCAAATTCTTCTCTCGAAGAGTCGCCCCACTGGTGCTCTCCGTGACATTTGGAGTGACGGTCTCCGCCTGGGCCCAACCGTCGGCCCAGGGGACGCTTCTGGTGTTACTGCGCGATTCGAGCCAGTTAGCCATCGTCGACCCGACAACGGGTGAGACTCTGGCGAAGGTTTCGACTGGTCGCGACCCGCATGAGGTGACGGCGTCCGATGATGGACGACTGGCGTTCGTGGCCAGCATGGTCGACGGGATCTCGGTGATCGACCTCGAGGCGCGCGAGGAGATTCGCCGCGTGGATCCGGGGCCGGGGAGCGAGACCCACGACCTGCTGTATCTGGACGGCAAGGTCTACTTCACGATCGAGGGCTACAAGTCGATCGGGCGCTACGACCCCACGGCCGACACGATCGACTGGACCATCGGGATCGGTGAAGAGGGGGTGCACATGCTGGTGCACGACCCGAGAACCGGCACGTTGTTCACCCCGAATACCGGGTCGAATACCGTGACGATGATCGAGAACGCGACATCGGGGCCTGCCCAGGCCCGGGTCACGCACATCGATATTCCCGGCGAGACCCCGGAGGCGCTGGACCTGTCGCCTGACGGGAGCGAACTCTGGACCGCCACGCGTTCGGACGGTGGCGTGTCGGTGATCGACGTGGCGAGCCGGTCAGTGGTCGCCGACATCGAGCTGGGCATGGTCGACGCCAACCGGCTGCGGTTCACGCCTGACGGGCGAGTGCTGATCATCGACGGCGAGGCGCACGAACTGGTGGTCATGGACCCGCGCTCGCGAGAGGTGATCGAGCGGGTCAATCTGGGCGACGTCGACACCGGAGACGGGGCGCTGCTGATTGGTCCGGACGGCCGCTTCGCTTACGCCGGCCTCCGTGCCATCGACAAGGTGGCGATCGTGAATCTCGAGACGCTCGAGGTGACGATGGAGCTCACCTTCAGTCCCGGCGATGGCCCCGGTTGCATGTATTGGATTCGACCCAGCTAGAGCGAGCGACACACTCGGTACGCCGGGTGGCTTCTCATGAGCAGACCCGAGCCGGGACGAGGTCTATCTGCAGGCCTATCCTGTCGGCGGAGCGAAGCGGACGGTTTCGACCGATCGTGGGCGGGCGCCACGCTGGGCGCCAGGTGGAGACCGACTCTTCTACTTCAGCGGAGACAGATTGATGGCGGTCGATGTCTCGGGGGGAGCGGTCGGGGACACGGTTGCGGTTTTCCGCGGACGATACGGATCCGGCTGTATCGTGGGCACCCGGTATGACGTGGATCCGGACGGAAACCGCTTCTTGATGACGGTGGACACGGCGCCGGACGAAATCAGAATCGTGCAGAACTGGATGGCCGAGCTGGACGAACTGGTCCCGACGCAATGAGCGGGGACGGCCGATGCGACACATAGTCCTTCCGACGCTCGTTCTGACCTCGCTCGCCTGTGTCGAGGCTCCGCCGCCTGAGCCACTCGAACCGTTCGAAGTCGCCGAAGCCTCCATCACCGAGCTAGGCGAGGCAATGGCCGCCGGCCGGGTGACCTCCGAAGAACTGGTCGAGCGGTATCTCGCTCGCGTGGAGGCCTACGACCAGCAAGGGCCGGCCTTGAACGCGATCATCGCGCTGAATCCAGACGCTACCGATGAAGCGAGGGCGCTCGACGTCGAACGTGCCGCAGGCAACGTGCGCGGACCCTTCCACGGCGTCCCGGTCCTCATCAAGGACAACTACGACCTGGCGGGAATGCCGACCACCAACGGGTCGATCGCCCTGGCCGACCTGGTGCCGCCAGACGATGGCTTCCAGGTCCGTCGGCTGAAGGACGCCGGCGCGGTCATTCTGGGCAAGACCAACATGCACGAATTCGCGCGCGGCATCACCACGGTCAGTTCGGTGGTGGGGCAGACGTTGAACCCGTATGACACTGGTCGCAACCCCGGCGGGTCGAGCGGGGGGACGGGGGCGGCGGTGGCGGCGAGCTTTGCCGCAGTCGGGATGGGCAGCGACACCTGCGGGTCGATCCGGATTCCGTCAGCCCACAACAACCTGACCGGCCTGCGAGGCACCCACGGGCTGTCGAGTCGTGATGGGGTGTTTCCGCTCTCGCACACCCAGGACATCGCGGGGCCTATGGCTCGGT
>CAJWMX010000547.1 GCA_913043805.1 uncultured Acidobacteriota bacterium
ACCACGATGCTTGCACGACTGCTACTGACCTCGACCGCGCTCCTCGTCGCATCCAGCCCGGTGCTCGCCCACCACGCCTTCTCAGCCGAGTTCGACGCCAACCGTCCGATGACGCTGACTGGCACGGTAAACCGCACCGAGTGGATCAACCCGCATTCCTGGATTCACGTCGACGTCGAAGACGAGAACGGGAATATCGTGACCTGGGCGATCGAATGCGGCGCCCCGAACTCACTGATGCGACGGGGGCTGAACAAGAACTCGATCCCGGTCGGGACCGAGCTGGTGATCGACGGCTTCGGCGCCAAGGACGGCTCGAACACCGCCAACGCCCGGGACATCACGTTCCCGGACGGCTCGCAGTTCTTCGTTGGATCGTCCGGCACTGGCGCACCGTACGACGGGCCGCCGGAGTAAGCGCGCCTTCTTGTGTCTTCTGACTTCTATGAGTATTCGTCAGTACGGCATCACGCGACCGGTGTGCTGCCGGCCAACCCTCGCAGCTTCCTCGTTCGCGAAGTGGAACATGATGCCGTTGTCCACGCGCTCGATGACGTTGTCTGCGTTGGTGCTGACTTCCGAGAAGACGACGTTGTTCTGTCGGGCCACCGCCAGGATCTCCTCGCGGGCGTCCATCACCTCCTGGGAGTAGGGGACGCCGGGGCCGCGGACGAGGCCGAACGACATCATCATGTCGGCCGGTCCCCACTCGACGATACCGATACCAGGCACGGCCATCGTCTTGTCGATGACCGCCAGCGCTTCCTTGTCCTCGGGCTTGAAGCCGATGAGCAGCTCACCCTCGGGGTTGAGCGGCCAGGGGTCGGCGATGCGCAGATACTCCTGTGAGGTGATGCCCCACATCTGGGCGGCCAGGCCCTGCCCCCCGCTCCCGCGGAGGCCTTCGCCAATGCCTGGCGTCTTGGACGCGAGCGGATAACGCGAGGCCTCCACCAGCGCGCGGGCGGCGCCCTCGGTCCGCATGTGGACCATCAGGATACCGTGGGCGCCAGCGGCCAGCACCTGCTCCACCATCCAGTAGTTGGCTCGGACAGTCGCCTCGTCGATGCCACCTACCGGCAGGGTGACGATGACGGTCGGTGTGCGATGTCCGCTCGGCGTCGGTCCGCCATCGATCAGCCCCTGCATGAACTCCTTGAACTGGAGCGCGTTGAAGGGCGCCTGCTCGACGTTGTAGCCGATGGCGTCGGCCCACGTCTGTGACATCGACTTCCCGTCTTCATAGCCGCCACCCGGGAACTGGAAGTAGTAGACGGGCTCGCCCATCTCGATAAGCTCGATCGCCTTGTTGATCCGCTTGGGCGTGTAGCTCGAACCGGACTGGCCGGCACTCAGCCCTGCGACCACGGCGAACACGGCGAGAACGGTCAGCGCGACGGCTTTGAGTCGTGTCATCAATGTCTCCCGGTTGATTGAAGCCGATTGTCGGGGTCCGCACCCCACGCCGTCAAGCGCCGGTCCGGTATGATCTCGCCCGATCGCCGTCTCCATAGCGAAGGAACTCCTCATGCCGATTCGAGCCACCGCCCTTGCCCTCGCGCTCCTCCTCCCCACTGCCGTCAGTGCGCAGGACTGGGAGAAGCTGCCGGATATGCCGGTCGAGAAGTGGGAACCAGGCACGGTCGTGCTCGACGGCAAGCTCTATCTCTTCGGGGGGTACACCGAGGGTGTGGTCTCCAGCAAAGTGGCGAACGTGTTCGATCCCGCCGACGGTAGCTGGACGCCGATCCAGGAACTGCCCAGCGCCATCACCCACATGAACATGGTGCTCGACGGACGCACGGCGTGGTTTGCCGGAGGCTTCAAGGACGGCTACAAGGGACACTCCATCGCCGAGGTATGGAGCTATGACTTCGACCTGGACCGGTACACGGCCGCGCCGCTCCTTCCCGGCCCCCGCGGCGGCGGCGGACTCGCCCTGGTGGGACGGAACCTGCACTACATGGGTGGAGTCGGGCCCGACCGAGATACCGACATGCCCGACCACTGGGTGCTCAACCTGGACGACTGGGCCTCGGGCCAGGCCGAGTGGACGTCAGCCGCCCCAATGCCCACGCCCAGGAATCAGTTTTCGTGTGTGACGTTTCAAGGGAAGATCTACGCCATTGCCGGACAGTTCAACCATGACAGCCAGCAACTCGACCAGCCCCGCGTCGACATCTACGACCCCGTGACCGATAGCTGGAGCGCCGGCCCCGCGTTAGAAAAGGGACACTCGCACGCCGAAGGGGCGACCTTCGTCCACGACGGCCGGATCTACCTGGCCGGCGGACACACCACCGCGCCCGGCGAGTCCAAGCAGCATGACGCCGACATCCTCGCGCTGGAGCCGGGCGCCACCGAATGGGAAAAGGTGAGCGAACTGCCGATGCCTCTCTCTTCACCCGCGGTCGCCATCATCGGCGGGAGGATGTACGCCGCCGGCGGGTCGGCTGGCGGGAGCACCCCCCAGCCGGACATGTGGGTCACCGACGCGCCATGAGTCACGACGTGGCCGGTTCCTCACGATAGACCTCGAAGTTGCGGCTGTGCAGCGGGGACAGCCTGAACAGCAGCACCAGCGGGATCAAGATGACGGTGATCATCGAGATGGCCGTCACCATGATGGTGAGAAAGACGATGACGTTAAGCAGGACCGCCTGCTTGGCGATACCCGAGATGGTAACTGACTCT
>CAJWMX010000548.1 GCA_913043805.1 uncultured Acidobacteriota bacterium
ACCAGCGGCGCATGCCCCGGTGCTAGAGAAGGTGGCCCGGAAGCTTCGCGCCGGTCTGATGCCACCTCCAGGGCGCCCCCGACCCGACGCCGACGTGCTCGAGCGCTTCATCCGGGATCTCGAAACCACGATTGACGCCGACGCCGCCCGAGCGCCGAATCCCGGACGACCGGTGCTGCATCGCCTCAACCGCACGGAGTACGCCAACGTCGTCCGGGACCTGGTGGGGCTCGAGGTGCGGGCCGAGACCCTCCTGCCGCCAGACGACATGAGCCAGGGCTACGACAACATGTCGGACGTCCTGACGGTCTCGCCGGCGTTGCTCGAGAGTTACATCTCCGCGGCCGGCAAGATCAGCCGGCTCGCGATCGGGGATCCCGAAGCCACTCCCACGGTCGAGACCTACGTGGTGCCTCAAGCGGTCTCGCAGATGACTCACGTGCCGGGGACTCCGTTCGGTACTCGGGGCGGGCTCGCGGTCACGCACAACTTCCCCGCTGACGGGAACTACGCCTTCAGGTTGTCGTTCTACTACTCGAGCATCGGTCCGATCTTCGGAGACAACATTCCTGCGGAAGGCGAGCAGATCGAGCTCGCGATCGACGGCGAGCGGGTTGCGCTGCTCGATTTCGATCGGAAGCTCAAGACGACCGAGGACCTCCGCACCCCGCCTATTCCGATCACCGCGGGGCCGCATCGGGTGTCGGCCGCGTTCATTCAGCGGGCGGCCGGTCCGGTGCAGGACTTCGTCATGCCGTTCGACCGGGTGCTCGCCGACCTGTCGACCGGACACTTCCCGGGGCTGACGGGCCTGCCCCACCTCAGGAACCTCGGGATCGACGGACCGTACGACGTGACCGGTGTCAGCGAGACTCCCAGCCGAGGACGGGTGCTGCGCTGCCGGCCAACGACGCCGGAGGAGGAGCTCGGCTGTGCCCGGGACATCGTCGGTGAGTTGGCGCGGCGGGCCTTCAGGCGCCCCGTGTCGGAGCGGGATCTCGAACGGCTCCTGATGCTCTACGCGGAGGGGCGGGAAGCGGGTGGGTTCGATGCCGGGATTCGCCTGGCCCTTCAAGCCGTGCTCGCCGACCCGGAATTCGTCTTCCGATTCGAGCGGACCCCACCCGGCGCCGAGGTCGGCGAGAGTTACTCGATCAGCGATCTGGAGTTGGCGTCCCGTCTGTCTTTCTTCCTGTGGAGCAGTATCCCGGATGAGCCGTTGCTCGCGGCGGCCGAGGAAGGGCGTTTGTCCGAGCCCTTCGAACTGGAGCGCCAGGTGCGGCGGATGCTCGAGGACCCGCGCGCCGAGGCGTTGTCAACCAGCTTCGCGTCGCACTGGCTCCGGTTGCAGAACTTGAACGACGCCCACCCGGACGTCTACCTGTTCCCGGATTGGGACGAGAACCTGAACCGGTCGATGCGCCGTGAGACCGAGTTGCTGTTCGATCATGTCGTCCGCGCCGACCGCAGCCTGCTCGAGCTGCTCGACGCCGATTACACCTTCGTGGACCAGCGGTTGGCCTGGCATTACGGGATTCCGAACGTGGTGGGCTCACGTTTCCGACGGGTCGATGTCGCCGCGCCGGAGCGGAGAGGCCTGCTCGGTCACGCCAGCATCTTGACGCTGACGTCGGTGTCCAACCGGACGTCGCCGGTCATCCGGGGCGCGTGGGTGCTCGACGTGTTGCTGGGGACCCCACCCCCGCGACCCCCGGCTGACGTGCCTCCTCTCGAGGAGAGCGAGACGCATCAGGTGTTGACGTCGGTCCGGGATCGGGTGGTGGCCCACCGGGCGAATCCGGCGTGTGCGTCCTGTCACAACGTGATGGACCCGGTCGGGTTCTCGCTCGAGAACTTTGACGCGGTCGGTGCGTGGCGGACGATGGACGGCCCAGACCGGGTCGATCCGTCGGGCACGCTCTACGATGGAACGCCAGTCGATGGTCCGAGCGCGCTGCGCGGCTTCCTGCTGGCCAATGACGATCTGTTTCTCACGAACTTTGCTCGCAACCTGTTGATGTATGCGACCGGCCGGGTCTTCCAGCCCTACGACATGCCGGCCGTGCGAGAGGTCGTGTCCACGGCGGCTACGGCCGACCATCGTTTCTCTGCCTACGTGCTGGGTGTCGTCAACAGTACGCCCTTCAGGATGCGGCGTGCCGACCAGGGGCCCGACGGCGTGGCGGTGCAGTGACCCGGGATCGGGGAAGATAGAAGGAAGGACGCGCGGGAGAACGCGGCATGTACATCACGCGGAAGCACATCTCGAGACGGAAGGCGCTGCGCGGCGTCGGGGTGACCCTGGCACTGCCGTGGCTCGAAGCGATGATGCCGGCACAAACGGCGATTCGCGGGTCGGCAGCGCAGCCCCGCACCAGATTTGCCGCGCTGGAGATGGTGCACGGCTCGGCGGGGAGCACCGGAGAGGGCACCCGGCTCCATTACTGGTCGCCGCGCACCGTCGGTCGCCATTTCGAGACCACACCGATTTTGCGTTCGCTCGAGCCGCATCAGGACTACGTGACGATTGTCAGCCACACCGACATCGCTCCGGCGACGGCCCAGACCGAGGCCGAGGCTGGCGCCGACCACACCCGGTCGTCGGCGGCGTTCCTGACCTCGGCTCACGCCAAGATGACCGAGGGTGCCGACATCTACAACGGGATCTCGGTGGATCAGCTTTACGCC
>CAJWMX010000549.1 GCA_913043805.1 uncultured Acidobacteriota bacterium
TGGGTCGAGGTGCTCGATCGACACGCGCTCGGCGTGACCGCTCTCCTGCACCACCGCCACGACATCCACCTCGATCTGCATCGAGTCGTTCACCAACCGGTCGATCCCGATGAGCGTGCTCGATGGCGGGTCGTCGCCATACGCGCCGGTCCGGCCGTCGCCAAACGCCTGCAGCTGTGTGTCGGGATCGAAGTCGACGATGTAGGTGTTCGACGAGACCACATCGACCATGGTGGCGCCGGCCGCGTCGAGACGCTGCGACACCCGGTCGAGCACCACACGCGTCTGCTCGGTCAGTGAATCACCCTGCCCTACCTGACCGGCGATCCAGATGGTCTTCACTCCGCCATGACGCGCGACGACCGCCTGACTGAACCCCCGGGACGGACCGATTCGGGTGAGCTCGAAGTCGGCGCCCGGGTCGGCCACCACCGCCGTGGCCTCGATCTCGACCCGGAACTGCTCTGCCGCGAGCGCGTTGACGCCGAGCATCGTGCTGACGGGCCAGGCGTCCTCGGGGAACGCCGCCAGCCGCGCCGCGCTGATCACGCCATACTCCGCCGGATCGAAGTCGGTAACGTAGATCCGGATCTTAACGACGTCACGCATGGTCGCCCCTGCGGCCGCGAGCTGCGACGCCACGCCCGCGAAGGCCGACTCGGCATGCTCCTGCAGCGTGGAGCCTGTCCCCACCTGACCGGACACATGGATCGTCGTCACGCCCCGATCCGCGCTGGTCACCACCTGGGTGAACCCTCCAGCCGGGTTGATGAACTGCCTCTCCACCTGCGCCTGGGCCGGCGCCGCCAACAGCAGGGCGCCGAGCGCCACGCCATGTCTGAATCTCATCGCACACCTCCGTCTGACGGCAGCGCCAGCGCGACCAGCTCGGGTGGAGCGCCGCGAGCGCCGCGTATGGTCACCGCAATGTGTTGGCGGCCCGCCACCTCGTAGGTCATCGGCGCCCCAATGGCCCGACCGGGCAGCGGGACCTCAGCCACGACGTCCCCCGTCACTTTGTCGCGCCCGGTCAGCACCCACCCGCCATCGGCGCCGGGCGTCTGTTGCGCGCTCATGAGCAACGTGGGCGTGACCAGCAGGAAGTCTCGGCCGCTCCCCAACGGCGGTAGATCGAGCCCCCGCAATCGGTCGTGATTCCGCACGGCCGGCGACCCCAGGCCGTTGGGACGCTGCCACGCGATCTCGCCGCGGTTGAGATCAACCGCCGTGATCCGTCCGTAGGGCCCCTTGAACAACGGCAACCCGTCGGGTCCACCCGGTGGTCGCATCCGCCCCCGCGAATAGCGCAGGTTCGATTCGTCGGGACCCAGCTGCACCAGGGCCGGAATGATCGGCTGGGTCGTCGACGGCACATACAGCATGCCGGTCTCGGGATCGACGGCGGCCCCGTTCCAGTTGGCCCCACCGATATAGCCGGGGAGCGCGACCGTCCCCTGCGTGTCATCAGGACCGGAACCTATCAGGGACGGCGGAGTAAACAGCGGTCCGGCGACATAGGCATCGAGCAGGTCGACGGCCTCGGCCCGCAACTCCGGGGTGAAATCGATCAGATCGTCGACGGTGACCCCTTGCCGGTCGAACGGTGGCGGCTTGGTCGGGAACGGCTGGGTCGGCGAGGTCCATTCCCCCGGCACGATCGACCCCGAAACCTCACGCTCTTCGATCGGCCACACCGGCTCGCCGGTCACCCGATCGAAGACGAAAGTGAAGGCGTGCTTAGTGACCTGCGCGACGGCTGGCACCGACCGCCCGTCTACGGTGAGGTCTACCAGATTGGGCGCCGCGGGCGGGTCGTAGTCCCAGAGGTCGTGATGCACCATCTGGAAGTGCCATACCCGCTGCCCGGTCTCGCAATCCACCGCCACCAGGCTGTTTGCGAACAGGTTGGCGCCGGGGCGATGGCCGCCGTAGTGGTCGTTGGTCGCGTTGCCTACCGGCAGATAGGCATAGCCCAGCGCCGGGTCGGCGCTCATCATCGTCCAGACGTTGGCATTCCCGCTGTAGGAGGCCGCCCCCGCTTCCCACGTGTCGTGACCGAACTCGCCTCGCTGCGGCACGGTGTGGAAGGTCCAGCGCAGCGCGCCGGTCCGAGCATCGAACCCACGCACGTGGCCCGGCGGCGACTCCATGAAGCGCGGCTGGTCCGAGACTGCCGAGCCGACGATGACCACGTCGTTGCAGACGACGGGCGGAGACGTCACCGAATAGTTGATCGGAGGCGGGTCACGGCGGGCGCGCGGGATGCCCCGCATCAGGTCGACGCTACCCTCGTCGCCGAACCCCGCGACCGGCGCGCCGGTCGTCGCGTCGACGGCGTGCAGCATGGCGTCGCCGGTGGCCCAGATGACGTGCTCGCGCTCGCCGTCGCTCCAGTAGCTCAGTCCGCGACTGCTGAAGCCCAGCACCATGATCGGGATGCCGGAGGCGTAGCTCAACGGATCATGCACCCATCGGGTCTCGCCACTGGCGGCGTCGATCGCGGCCACCTGCGACAGCGGAGTGCTCAGGTAGAGCGTGTCGCCCACCATCAGGGGCGTCCCCTTCAACCCGCTGATACTGATGTTGGCGGTGTCGTTGGCGACCTGCAGCGCCGGATAACGGGCACGAAGCGCCTCGAGGTCGAGGCGACCGTCCACCGACACCCATCGCCAAGCGACCTGGAGGT
>CAJWMX010000550.1 GCA_913043805.1 uncultured Acidobacteriota bacterium
CTGTAGGTCACCTTGAAGTGGTCCGAGGGATACAGCGAAATCCGCTTGTCGCCGAGAGAAAGGGAGAGCGGCCGCAGCACCTTCAAGTAGGAACGCGGCTCGGCCAGACGCTTGAGCCCGGCCTCATGCACGAGATACACGAACGACGCCGCGCTCCCATCCATGATGGGCACTTCGGCCTGGTTCAGCTCGACGACGACATTGTCGACGCCCAGGCTGACCAGCGCGGCCAGCAGATGCTCGACGGTCTCGACCGTCCCGGCGTCGCGGGAGAGCCCGGTGGCGTAGTGCAGTCGAGCGACGTTGTCGACCGTGGCGGGAATCTCGATGCCGCCCAGGTCCGCTCGTCGGAACCGGATACCGGAACCGGCACGGGCCGGTTTCAGCGACAAGGTCACCTTCTGTCCCGAGTGCAGGCCGATGCCGGAACAAGAGACAGATCGTCGAATCGTATGCTGCGCGTCAGTCACGGACCGGCTTACCCCCAAGCTGGTGGTGCAGTGGCACCCATGGTCTCCGAGGACGAAGCAAGACTGATACCGCCTCCCGGCCCACTGACAGCTCGTCGTAAGTATCTAATATTCAAAGGCTTATGACTTTTCTGTCAGTTGACAGATCACGACTATCCAGCAACTGTGGCTAAACAGCCACACCCGAAGCTGTCGCAAGTGTGGCTGTTGTACCACATAACGGCCGTATTGTCAGCTATTTGGACAGCTTCTGAGCAGAAGTGAGCAGGTCCGACAGGCAGGATCCGGTCACCGAATCGGCCACGGCGGTCAGCTCTTCCGGCGACCCGGCGCCCACGACCCGTCCCCCGCCGTCCCCTCCGCCGGGCCCGAGGTCGATCACATGGTCGGCACTCTTGATCACGTCCAGCTGGTGCTCGATGACCACCACGGTGTTCCCCTGATCGACCAGTTGCTGCAGCACGTCGAGGAGCTTGCGGGTGTCCTCGAAGTGGAGGCCGGTGGTCGGCTCGTCGAGGATGTAGACCGTCCGGCCGGTGCTCCGGCGCGAGA
Organism: uncultured Acidobacteriota bacterium; assembly: GCA_913043805.1. Classification (GTDB taxonomy): domain Bacteria; phylum Acidobacteriota; class Vicinamibacteria; order Vicinamibacterales; family UBA8438; genus UBA2994. Next base: position 1,023 of record CAJWMX010000550.1, read on the forward strand.
GCTCCTTGGCCAGCTTGACCCGCTGCGCCTCCCCGCCCGAGAGGGTCGTGGCCGACTGCCCGAGCGTCACGTATCCGAGGCCAACCTCCTGCAGCGTCCGCAGCTTGTTGGCGATTGGCGGGAAGTTCTCGAGCAATGGCATCGCCTGGTCGACGGTCAGCTCGAGCACATCGGCGATCGACGCGCCGCGGTAGCGGATCTCCAGGGTCTCGCGGTTGTAGCGCCGGCCCTTGCACTGGTCGCAGGTGACATAGACGTCGGGCAGGAAGTGCATCTCGATGGCGTTCACGCCGTCGCCCTGACACGCCTCGCACCGACCACCTTTGACGTTGAACGAGAAACGCCCCGGCTTATAGCCACGTGCGCGGGCGTCGGGCAGCATCGCGAACAGCTCGCGGATGAAGGTGAACAGCCCCGTGTAGGTGGCCGGGTTCGACCGCGGCGTCCGACCGATGGCCGACTGGTCGATCTGGATCACCTTGTCGACCAGCTCGCCGCCTTCGATCTTCTTGTGGGCGCCGGCCGGCTGGGCGGCCCGGTGCAGGTCGCGCGCCAGCGCGCGAAACAGGATGTCGTTGACCAGTGTCGATTTGCCCGAACCGCTCACCCCGGTGATGGCGGTCAGGACCGCGAGCGGGATCGACACGTCGATCCCTTTGAGGTTGTTGGCCCGAGCGCCCCGGATCACCAGCGAGCCCTTGAGGTGAGGCCGCCGGGCGGTCGGCGTCGGGATCTCGCGCTCGCCGCGCAGATACTGCCCCGTCAGGGAGTTGCCGTTGCCTGACAGCAGCTCCGCCGGACGCCCTTCGAAGATGACCTCGCCGCCGTGCTCGCCCGCCCCGGGACCAAGGTCGACCAGATAGTCGGCGGCCCGAATGGTCTCTTCGTCATGCTCCACGACGATCACGGTGTTGCCTAGATCGCGCAGCCTGGCCAGGGTGGTCAGCAGCAACCGGTTGTCGCGCGGGTGGAGACCGATGGACGGCTCGTCCAGCACATAGAGCACGCCGGTCAGATTGGCGCCGATCTGGGTGGCGAGCCGGATCCGCTGCCCCTCTCCCCCGGACAAGGTGGCGGCGCTCCGCGCCAGCGTCAGATAGCCCACCCCGACGTCTCGCAGGAACCGGAGCCGCTCGCGGATCTCACGCAATACACGCTCGGCCACCAGCGCCTCGCGCTCGGTCAGCTCCAGTTCGGCGAACGCGGCGACGGCCTCGTCGATTGGCAGCTGGACGAACTCGGCGATCGTGCGCCCCTTGACCCGCACCGACCGGCTCTCGGGACGCAACCGCTCTCCGTCGCAGCCCTGGCAGGTCTGCAGCGAGCGCAACGGTTCGAGCAGTTCCTGCTCGGACCAGCTCCCGGCCGCATACCGGCGCCGCAGGTTCGGCAGGATCCCTTCGAAGTCCTTCCCGAAGGGGTCGGGCTTGCGTCGGCGGGCGGCTGGCCGGAGCGATGCGGCTCGCTTGGACGCCGGGGGCCCGTGGAGCAACAGCTGCCGTTGCTTCTTCGGAAGCTTGGCGAACGGCGTGTCGAGGTCGATGTCGAAATTCTTGCTGAGACCGTCGAGGGCCTCCTTCACCAGCGCGTCGTCGCCGGCGGCCCACGGCGAGATCGCTCCCTCCCACAAGCTCTTCGACCCATCCG
>CAJWMX010000551.1 GCA_913043805.1 uncultured Acidobacteriota bacterium
ACAAAGCCGTCCAGGTACGGCTTCTCCACGCAGAGCACCGCGCCCGCACCGCCGAACCTCCGACTGAGCGCCCGGCGGCCGTCATTCGGGCGGTCGAAACCCCGCCTCCGGCCTGAGTCCCCGCCCGCTCCCTGAGCCTGGGTGCCACCTCCCTGGACCTACTGCATCACGTCGGTAAGCACGTCGCTCATCGTGCGTGGCTTCACCGCCAAACCCTCGGCCTGAATCGAGAACGTCCACGGGCAGGAAACGCCCGGCAGCGGCCGCAGCTACTTGGTGTAGCGCATCTCGACCTGGGTATAGGCCCGGCTTTTGGAGACAGTGAGATCCTGTCGGCGCACCGTCACGCCACGAGCGGCCGCCAGCTGGGCGATCGCCTCGTGGAGCTCCTGTTCCGATCCCCTGCCCCGCTCCCGGGTCGTATCAGCCACCTCGGTCCGAAGCTGTTGATAGTCAATGTAGACGGGTACGATCTGCCAGGCCGCGTAGATGACCAAAAGTGCAACCGCCGACTTCAAAATTGTACGAACCACGTCCAGCATCGGCCGTCCTCTCTCTCACCCCGGCGTCATCGGGGCGCAACCGTCCAGATGAATTGCAGAAACCGTTCCTGGATCGGAGGACTGGGCCGCGGGTCTACGGCACCTGGCTGAGGAGCCGTTCCCACCGAGTGCGCGTGAAGAAATGGGTAACCGAGGAGGTCAACCGGCGGAAGGCCGCGCCAAATCCGGTATCGACATAGAAGGCCGGTTCGGACTCATAGGACCAGTAGAGGACGAAGGCCCGCCCCCTAATGTACTCGAACGGAAGCGGCCCCCAGTATCGGCTGTCCTGGGAGTCTCCGCGGTTGTCCCCCATCATGAAGAGGTGCCCCTCCGGGACGACCTGGGGTCCAAAGGTGCCGCGGATGTCGGGCGGCATCCGCCCCTCGGGACGCATCAGATCCAGATAGGGCTCTTCGAGCGGTCTCCCGTCGATGAACACCGTGGACTGCCGAAGCTCGATTGTCTCGCCGGGGAGCCCGATCACGCGCTTGATGAAGTCGCGGTCCGGCTCCTCCACGCCCTTGAATACGAGCACGTCGCCACGCTCGACCTCATCGATCGGCAGGAGCGCGCGCTCGAGACCGGTTTCGGTCGGCGCGTGGACGAACTTGTTGACCAGCAGGTGGTCCCCAATGAGGAGGTTCTCCTCCATGGAGCCGGTCGGGATCTTGAAGGCCTGCACGACCCAGGTCCGGACGAACAGGGCCAGGATCACCGCTACGAGGATCGACTCGAAGTACTCACGGACGGTCGTTTTGGGCGGAGACATGGGATCTCGCTCACTCGTTGTCGACCGTCAACACCGCCAGGAACGCTTCCTGGGGGATCTCGACGCGACCGACACGCTTCATACGGCGTTTGCCCTCTTTCTGTTTCTCCAACAACTTGCGCTTCCGCGTGATGTCGCCACCGTAGCACTTCGCCAGCACGTTCTTGCGCATCGCCTTCACGGTCTCACGGGCGATGATGCGACCGCCGACGGTCGCCTGGATCGCCACCTCGAACATCTGCCGTGGAATGAGCTTCCGCAGCTTGACGGCGAGGGCCCGCCCACGTGTGTAGGCCGATTCCTTGTGCACGATGACCGAGAGCGCGTCGACCGGCTCGTCGTTGACCAAGAGGTCGAGCTTGACCAGCGGAGACGTCCAGTAACCGGTCACATGGTAGTCGAGCGACGCGTAGCCCCGGGAGAGGGTCTTGAGCTTGTCATAGAAATCCAGGACCACCTCGTTGAACGGCAATTCGTAGGTGATCATGACCCGGTTCGACGCGAGGTATTCCAATCCCTTCTGCACGCCCCGTTTGTCCTGGCACAGCTGCAAAATGCCGCCGACATGTTCCGCCGGGGTCAGGATCATGGCGGTGATCACGGGCTCCTCGAGCGCCTCGATCTGTCCCGCGTCAGGCAGCTTAGCGGGGCTGTCGACCTCGGACACCTCGCCATCGGTGGTCGTCACCCGATACAGCACGCCGGGCGCCGTGGTGACCAGATCCATGTCGAACTCGCGCTCGAGCCGCTCCTGGATGATCTCCAGGTGGAGCAGCCCCAGAAAGCCGCAGCGGAACCCGAAGCCAAGAGCGGCGGAGGTCTCGGGCTCGAAGAAGAACGAGGCATCGTTCAGACGTAGCTTCTCGAGCGCCTCCCGAAGCTCGGCATACTGGTGCCCCTCGACCGGATAGAGCCCCGCGAAGACCATCGGCTTCATCTCGGTGAAGCCGGAGCACGGCTCGGCGGTGGGATGGCCGCTCTCGGTGAGGGTGTCGCCGATCTGGGCATCGCTGACCGTCTTGATGCCGGCAATGACGAACCCGACCTCCCCTACCCCAAGGGCGGACGCTACCTCGGGCTTCGGGGAGAACACGCCCACCTGCTCGACTTCATAGTCCTGCCCCCTGGCCATGAGGCGGACCTTCATCTTGGGACGGATCGTCCCGTCAATCACCCGGATCAACACGATGACGCCACGATAGGCGTCGTACAAGGAATCGAAGATCAGCGCTTTCAGCGGCGCGTTCTGATCTCCGGCCGGCGGAGGCACCCGGTCGACGATGGCGTCGAGGATGGCGCGCGTCCCGTCACCCTCCTTGGCGCTCGCCAGGATCGTCTCGTCGGCGGCGAG
>CAJWMX010000552.1 GCA_913043805.1 uncultured Acidobacteriota bacterium
TTTCATTCAGGATCGGTCAGCGTGGTCCGTGGGCCCAAGATCATGAAATCGCGTCACCTGTCGATGTCGGTACGGCAGGACGGTCACGTGCTGCGGGCGGTGGCCTGGCGCATGGCCGACCGCGCCGATTTCGTCTCGACGCATGCCGACAACCTCGACGTGGCGTTCAACCTGACCGAGAACCACTTCCGAGGCGAGACCACCATCGAGTTATCCGTTGCCGACCTTCGGCAAGCCCGATAGAGTGGGATCGTGGAGTCGAACACCCAACCTAGCCGCCGGTCGTCCCCAAAACGACCCGCGCCCCGTCCCCTGTGGCTGCCGCGCTGGCAGAACGTCGCCCGGCTGGGCATCGTCGCGGGCCTCGTGCTCTTCGCCACGGTCCTGTTCGGCGCCATCCGCGAGCGCGCCGACCCCATCGACACTCCCGGCATCGAGCGCGACCCGACCGCGATCATCGAGAGCACCGGGGCCGAGTTGGTCCAGACGACCGGCGGGGTCGAGAACTACCGGCTCAACTCGGGACATCAACTGACGTTCGACGATGGCTCGATGCGCTTCGACAACGGGTTCCGGCTGGAGGTCGCCGAGCAGGAGGACCGGGACAGCTTCGTGATCACGGGCGCCAAGGCGTCGGTGAACGACGCGGAGACCGAAGTCCTCGTCGAGGGCGGCGTCGAGATGCAGGTCTCTGATGGACTCGGCGCGGCCACCCAGGTCGCGACCTACGCCACTGACGCGGCTGAAGTCCGGATGCCCGGCCCAACCGAGCTGACGCGCAGCGGCCTGTTGGCGGCCGGCCAGCAGGTGGTGTTCCGGCGCGACCGCGGGGTGGTCGAGCTTGGCGCCGAAGCGACGGTGACCCTGACCGGAGATCGTGACCGCGCGCCGCTCGAGATCGCCTCGGCCCAGGCCACGCTGGACCACGATTACGGGTTCATGCGATTCGACGGCGGGACGGGCATCGATACCGAGGAGCATCGGCTGACGGCCGACGGGACCTCGGCGTACTTCGGCGAGGACGATACGGCGCTGGAGCGGCTCGAGCTCGGCGGCACGACCTCGATCGCCGCCAAGACTCCTGAGCCGGCCGGCCTTCGGGAGATGCAGGCCGGCGCGATGACCCTCTCATTCGTGCCCGACACCCGCGCGCTCGACCATGCTCTGCTGACTGGCACATCCATCGTCGACCTCATGGGACTCGATGGCACCACGGGTGCCCGGGTACGTGCGTCGACCATGGACGTCACCATGTAACCGGGCGGCGGCGATGTCAGCGCGCTCGTGGCCCGAACGGCGGTTCGCCTGGAACTTCCGGACACCGGTGATGGCGTCCGCCGGGAGATCCGGGCGCGGACCTTGACCACACCCATCCCTCCGCAGCCATCCGAGCCGACGATGGCCGAGACAGCAACGCCTGTCGCCAGCGCCGCGACGACCGCAGTGGGGACGACGACCGGCCCAACCGGTGCCGCTCCCGCCGCCTCCCCCGCGCCGACGCCCGGCGTGGCGTCGACCGCATCGAGCGTGCCGGCCATGGCTGCGACGCCAGCGACACCGGCAGATGCCCCTGTGGCCACGCCGCCTACCGGGGCCGCCACACCAGTGGCACCAGCGGCCACCACGACTGGGGTCGATTCGGCGCTCACCACCGCGGCCCCGGGGGAGACCACGCCGGCCACGGCGGCCGAACCGGGCACCACCTCGACGGTAGCCGACGCGTCGGGCGCCACGGATCCTGACACCGTGACGACTGACGCCGGGGCCACGTCGGACGGCATGGACGACCCGGACGAGGCCGACGACTCAACCGCGGCGCCGACCACCGGGAGCGAGCTGACCAGCGTGCGCTTCGACCGGGATGTCCGCTACATCGAGCAGACACCGGGCAACCAGATCCCCCGAGAGATCCGCGCGGATCGCCTGGAGGCCGGGGTAGAGCCTGGCCTGAGCGCGCTCCTCGAGGCCCGGTTCCGAGGGAACGTGCACTTCGAGGATGGCGACCGGAGCGCCGACGCGGAGCTCGTGGTCTACGACGTCGTCGCCAATCAGCTCAGCTTGGAAACAGCCGGTCCGGCTGGTCAAGCGCCCAGGTTGGTGGACGGCGAGCACACGATCGAGGCTGGCGCGATCACCGTCGACCTGAGCGGTTCGACGATCGCCGCGACCGGGGGCGTCCAGAACGTCCTGGCGTCACGTGAGCCTGGGCAGCAGACGACCGACGAGGGCGAGCGACCGGCCCTGCTCGAGAACGGGCAGCAGGTCTTTGCCTCGGCGACCACGCTGAGCTACGACCAGACCACCGGACAAGCCAGCTACGATGGCGACGCGCGGCTGTGGCAAGGCGACACCAGTTTTCAGGGCGACACCGTACTGATCGATGACGCGACCGGTGGCATCGAAGTCGACGGCGACGCCAAGACCACGATCCAGCTCTTACGGTTAGACGAGGCCACCGGACGCCAGGTTCTCTCGATCACGAGAGTCAAAGCCGACACCTTCGCCTACGACAACACGCTCCTGCATGCCATCTACGACCAGGATGCTGAGCTTCTGTCGGAGCACGGCGACATGAAGGCAGTCAAGATCGAGGTCTACCTGGCCCCGGACGGGCGAACGCTCGACCGCCTGGAGGCCACCGGCAACGTCAAGCTTCGGCTCGCG
>CAJWMX010000553.1 GCA_913043805.1 uncultured Acidobacteriota bacterium
CCGCCCTCGGCCACGCTGACCGCGTGCGCCCTCTGGCTGATCATCAGCGCACCCTCTGCGCTGCCGGCCAGGCTCAGCAGGACGCCGAGCCGCACGGCCCAGAGATAGGGGCGCGGCAGCGCCGCGGGCCGCGCGAACAGCAACACCGTCAGCAGAGCCAGCATCAGCGTGTTGACCACGATGCCCAGCCCCATCACCCCGAAGATGGCGCCGTCGAGTGGGGTGTCGAAATTGAAGTGGGAGCGCACCCCGCGCGCCGACCGCACCAGGATGGCGATGATCTCCACCGTCATCGTGCCCGCCACGCCCAGGCTGACAGTCCGCACGGCCCAGCGCGGCCCCTGGACATAGGGCAGGAACCAGGCGACCGTCCAGGCGAACAGGCCCACCGACACCAGGAACTTGCTGGGCTTCACCCACGGATTCAGCCCAAGGATGGTCCGCTCGTCGACGAGCGCGGCGACGGCCACCACCGCGAGGAAGCCGAAGTTGGCCCAGCCGACCGTGGCCAGGAGGGGGTCACGACGGTGGAACTCCCGGGCCAGTTCACGCACGAGACCGTTGTAGTGGACACAGGTCCTCCCGCGACGCCAGTGGCGGAGCACGGCGAGGTGTTGGAGTTCATCCGCAGGCACCACCTTCACTGGACAGGCCTCGGACGGGTCGACATGCACCTGTCTGGCGTCGGCCGGCTGGCGGGCGGTGCCCTCTGGACACTGGACCGACGACTCGAGGACACTGCGACGACGCTGCCAGAATCCGACAAGGGGACACGATGAGAAGACGGAGCCGACGCACGTTTCTCGGACACCTCGGCGCAACCGCGGCCGCCGTTCAGGTCGGGTCCCTTGTCGGGGAAGCCGCCTGGCAGCCCGCAACGGACTTCGATCTCCTGATCGCCGGCGGCCGGGTCATCGACCCGGGACAGCATCTCTCGGCGGTGCGCGACGTCGCCATCCGATACGGGCGCATCGCGGCAATCGGCGAGAACATCCCGCGCGACCAGGCGCGGCAGGTGTTCGACGCCGCCGACAAACTGGTCACGCCCGGCCTGATCGACCTCCACTCGCACGTCTACGAGCATGGCACCCCGCTGGGGGTCAACTCGGACCTGGTCGGCATCCAGTCGGGAGTGACCACGATCGTCGACGCCGGCACCACCGGGGCGTCGATGTTCCCCGGGTTCCGCCGGTTCGTGATCGACGGCGCGCGGACGCGGATCTACGCGCTGCTGAACCTCTCGACCGCCGGCTGCTGCACCGACGAGATCTATCTCGACCCGCGCCTGGTCAACACCCGGGCCGCCGCCCGGGTCATCGAGGCAAATCGCGATCTGATTCTCGGGCTCAAGGTGCGGGTACGCGGCCGACGGGAGGACCTAGACCACGACGTGGCCACCATGACCACGGCCCGCGAGCTGGCCGACGAGGTGGGTCTGCCGATCATGATGCACTGGTCGACCGAACCGGCCCTGCTCGACATCATGCGGGCGGGCGACATCCTCACCCATCCTTTCAACCCGCCCACCGAGCGGTCATCGAACGTCTTCGGCAGCCAGATGGAGCAGGCGGACGCCGTGCTACCCCAGATCCTGGAGCTCGCCGACCGCGGCATCTTCACCGACGGGCAACTGGCCACCACCCACCATCAGTGGGACGTGTCAGAGAAGGCCACCTCGCAGGGGTGGTATCCGGATGTGATTTCGACCGACCTCGCCCGCACGCCGGAGCAGATCCCGGCCAGCGTCCTGCTCCCGATGTCGCAGTTCCTGCACCTCGGCATGAGCCTCGACCAGGTGATCGCGGGCGTCACGACGAACCCGGCACGGGCACTGGCGTATCCGGAAACGGTGGGATCGCTCGAACCGGGGTCTCCCGCAGACGTGGCGGTGCTGGAACTCGAGCAGGGCCGGTTCACCTTCGGCGACGGATCACGGCCGGAGCCGCAGACCCGCGAACTGTCTCAGCAGTTCATGAACGTCGCTACGGTCAAGGGCGGGGTGTTGGTCAAAGGTGGCCTTGACGGGTAGCCGGGCTCACCGCTGATAGACCGAACGGCCGCGGGAGAACGTCTCGACCACTTCGATGTGCTCGAGCTCGGCCGGGTCGATCGTCAGCGGATTCGCGTCCAGCACGACTAGATCGGCCTGCTTGCCGACCGTGATCGACCCCTTCCGGTCTTCCTCGAAGAACTGATACGCCGCCCCGAGCGTGACCGCGTGGAGCGCCTCCTCGACGGTGGCTCGCTGATGCGGACCGAGCACGTGCCCGCTGCGGGTGATCCGGTTCACGGTGATCGAGACGAGCCGCATGATGTCGGGCGGAACGATCGGCGCGTCGTTGTGCACGGTGAAGTTCACGCCGCGGTCGATGGCCCACCGGATCGGGCTGACGTTGTTGCCCCGCTCCTCGCCGAAGCTGCGCCGGTGCCAGTCGCCCCAGAAAAAGGCGTGCGCCGAGAAGAACGACGGCACGACGTTGAGCGAGGCGGCCCGGTCGAGCTGGTCGGCCCGCATCAGCTGGGCGTGAATGATGACCGAGCGGTGGTCGGGGGCTTCGTCCATACCGGCCAGCGCCTCGTCGACCCCGTCCAGCATCAGGTCCATCGCCGCGTCACCGTTGGCGTGCACTAGGAACGGCACGCCCCGCCGGAGGAGGGC
>CAJWMX010000554.1 GCA_913043805.1 uncultured Acidobacteriota bacterium
CCGCCGATCTCTCCTTGGCGCAGCCCACCGTCCTCTACGTCGTCAACAACCGGGGTCGCCGTACCATGGGGGCGGAGCCGTTCCTCCTGAGCCGCGGCTACGTCACCGTATCGAGCGGCTGGATTGCCCAGGTGCCAATCAGCCGGACCCGTATGCGGCTCGAGGCGCCGGTAGCGCTCGACCGCCAAGACGGCATTCCGGTCGTTGGCGAGGTGCGGGTCGAACTGGTGACCGATGAGGCCACCGACCGGCTCCCGGTCGGTGGGGGACAACAGTCGTTCGAGCCGGTGATCGGCAACCTCGATGACGCACGGTTGACCCGCCGACTTCGTGAGCGAGACCCGCCCGAGTCGATCCCACGGGATCAGTGGAAGATGGGCGCGCAGTACGACGGCAGCGAGGAAGGCAGTGGGCTCGTCGAACTGGAGCTCACGCTGGAGGGTGGGTTCGAACCGGGCGTGATCTACGACCTGACCTATCTGGCTCGAGGGTCGGTCGTGCAGGGGACCGGGTTCGCCGGCATGCGCGACCTGGTGTCGTTCCTGAAGCACGACCACTCTGAGGACAACCCGCTTCGACGGCCGGACGGCGCTCCGGTGGCGCAGCGCGTCATCGGCCATGGCATGTCACAGAGCGGTCGGGCCCTCCGTCAGTTCCTGTACGACGGATTTAATGCCGATGAGGGCGGACGCCAGGTGTTCGATGGCGTCTTGCCGTCGATCGCGGGCGGTGGCCTGGGCTTCTTCAACCATCGGTTCGCGTCACCGACAATCGGCGGTGGCCAGCACGTCGGCCATCTGAATCCGGTTGACCAGTTTCCGTTCACCTATGGAGACGAGATCGATCCGTTCACGGGAGAAACTGACGGCATCCTCCGCCGGGCCCGTGAGGGCGGCGTCGTACCCAAGGTGATGCACGTCGACACCTCCTCGGAGTACTGGCACCGGGCGGCGTCGCTGGTGGTGACCGATCCGACTGGCGCGCGGGACGCCGAGTTGCCCCCCGAGGTGCGGGTCTACATGGTGGCGGGAGCCCAGCATGTGCCCGCGCGCGGTCCGTCCGAGCGGGGGCAGCTGCCGCCGAACCCGAACAACTATCTTCCGGTAGTCCAGTCGCTCGTTCTCGCCATGGATCGCTGGGTGACCGACGGCGCCGAGCCTCCTCCCAGCGCGTACCCGACCATCGCCGGCGGCGATCTGACGCCGCCCGATGCCGGTGCCGCGGGGTGGCAGGCGTTGTCGGACGTGACCTTCCCGACGGTGATCAACCAGCCGGAGCAACTCGACTTTGGCGATGCGTTCGCCGAGGAGCGCCGGATCGAGGAGCTGCCGCCGGATCGCACTGGCAACTTCTACGGCGTGCGCGTGCCCGGGTTCGGCGCGGACAACAACGAGCGCGGCGGCATACAGCTGCCACGTACGGCGGTGCCGGTGGCGACCTACACGGGGTGGAACCTGCGGAACCCGGCGCTCGGCGCACCTACCGAACTGCTGCATCTCGCCGGGAGTCGAATTCCGTTCGGCGTGACCCCGGAGTCGCGTCAGGCGGGCGACCCCCGTCAGGCGCTCAGCGAGCGATACGCCAGCTTTGATGATTACCGCAGCCAGTATCTGGCCGTGGCCGAAGACCTGATCGACCAGGGCTATCTGCTGGCCGAGTATCTTCCCGGAATTGAAGCGGTCGCCGACGCGCACCGCGATCTGTTCGAGCGATAGACATGATGAAACGTCCGATCCAGGCCTGCGGCCTGTTGCTGCTCTTCACCGCCGGCGCCGTCGCCCAAGGGTTGCCCTCGGCGCCGCCCACCCAGCTGGGTCTCGACCCTGACCGCCTGGATCGCATCGTCGAACTGGTCGAAGACGCGGTCGACCGCGACGAAGTGGCCGGGGCCGTGACGCTCGTGGCCAAGCTGGGACGGGTTGGACACCTCGAGGCGGTCGGGTTTCGCGACAAGGAGCGGAGCGCGCCGATGGAGACCGACACGCTGTTCCGCATCGCCTCGATGACCAAGGCGGTGACCAGCGTGGCGGTCATGCAGCTCTACGAAGCTGGCGCGTTGATGCTGAATGATCCGGTCTCGAAGTATCTGCCGGCCTTCACCGAGATGGACGTCCTGACGCCACCGGCCGACGCGGGGGGCGAGTACACGCTCGAGCCGGCGCGGCGCCAGATCACGATCCGTCACCTGCTGACCCATACCTCGGGTCTGAGCTATCGCTTCCTCTCGCCGCCACACCTGGCGCCCTACTACCTCGAGGCCAATATCACCGACGGGCTGAGCCAGGCCCCGGGCACCATCGGCGACATGGTCGACCGGCTGGCCACGACGCCGCTGCTCCATGACCCCGGCGAACGCTACACCTACAGTCTGGGCGTCGACGTGCTGGGACGCGTCGTGGAGGTGATCACCGGCGAGAGCCTGGCCGACTACATGGCGGCCGAGATTTTCGAGCCGCTGGAGATGGACGACACCTCGTTCTTCAAGGACCAGTCGCAGGTGGACCGCTATGCGGCCATCTATACGCCGGCCGGGGCGGGCATCGGCAAGGTGACCGACGCTCCGGTATCGAGTGCCGACAACCGGGTGGTGTACTCGGCCGGCTACCCCTACGGCGAGGGGCAGCGCTACTACTCGGGCGGCGCCGGCCTGACGTCGA
>CAJWMX010000555.1 GCA_913043805.1 uncultured Acidobacteriota bacterium
CAAGAAAACTCATCGAGAACGTGAACCGCCTCACAACTGGCTCACCGCCTCTACGTTGAGACGCTGGCCGTCAACCGACGGCCGGGAAAAGTTCCTTCGGCATCGCGATACGCGAGCTCTCCCGATTCGAGATACACCTCGAGCTCGCCGCCCCCCAGACGCCCGCGAATCAACTCTTCGGAGAGCGGGTCTTCGACGTAGCGCTGGATCGCACGACGGAGGGGTCGCGCCCCATACGAGCGGTCGTTGCACGTCAGCTCGATGATCCAGTCGATCACCTCGCTGGTGAGCGAGATCTGGAGCTTCCGGTCCACCAGATGCTCGTTCAGCTGGTCCACGAGCAACGAGGTAATCCGCCGCAGGTCATCGTCGCCCAGGGCTTCGAACACGATGATCTCGTCGACCCGGTTGATGAACTCCGGATTGAACGTGCGCTTCACCTCGCCCAGCACCATGTCGCTGACGCTCCGCTGAATCTCCTTGGCGTCGGGAGGCTGGAAGCCGAACGACACCTGCTTCTGGATGAAGCGCGCGCCGATGTTCGACGTCATGATGATGATCGTGTTCTTGAAGTTCACCCGGTTGCCCAACCCATCGGTCAGGTGACCATCCTCGAACACCTGCAAGAGGATATTGAACAGGTCCGGGTGCGCCTTCTCGATCTCGTCGAGCAGCACGACCGAATAGGGGTTCCGCTTCACCTTCTCGGTGAGCTGTCCCCCCTCCTCGTGCCCCACGTACCCCGGCGGCGAACCGATCAGCTTCGACACCGAATGCTTCTCCATGTATTCGGACATGTCGAAGCGAATCAGCGACGAGTCGCTGCCGAACAGGAAGTTCGCCAGCGCGCGGGCCAGCTCCGTCTTGCCTACCCCGGTCGGTCCGAGGAACACGAAGCTACCGACGGGACGTCCCGGCGACTTCAGCCCAGCCCGCGAGCGGCGGATGGCGCGTGACAGCGCCGAAATCGCATGCTCCTGGCTGACGACCCGACGATGCAGCTCGCTCTCCATCCGGAGCAGCTTGTCCCCTTCGTCCTGGTTGATCGAGGTCAGCGGCACCCCGGTCCAGGTCGACACAACCTCATCGATGTCCTGCCGTCCCACCTCGACCGGACGGGAGCCGGCCTTGACGTCGAATTTCTCCCGCACGCACTGGAGGCTCTCGCGAGCGATGACCTCCTGCTCCTTGAAGAACTGCGCCTTCTCGAAGTCCTTCTGGGCGGCCGCGCTTTCCATCTGCTCCACGGCCACGCGGATATTGCGGTTGATGTCGCCCAGTTCCTCGCTGAAACCAGCTGCACGCAGCTTGGCGCGGGAGCCGGCCTCGTCCAGCAGATCGATCGCCTTGTCGGGCAGGAACCGCTCGGTGATGTAGCGGCTCGACTGATAGACCGCGGCCTCGATCGCCTCCGGCGTGTACTCCACGTGATGGAAGCTCTGATACCGGTCCTTGACCCCAAGCAGGACCTCGAGCGCCTCGTTCTCACTCGGGGGATCCACCTTCACGGCCTGGAACCGCCGTTCGAGCGACCGATCCTTTTCGATGTACTTCCGGTACTCGGCCGGCGTGGTCGCCCCGACACAGCGGATCTCGCCGCGCGACAGCGCCGGCTTCAGGATGTTCGCCGCATCCAGCGACCCTTCGGCTGACCCGGCCCCTACCAGCGTGTGCAGTTCGTCGATGAAGACGATGATGCTGGGGTTCTCGGTCAGCTCCTTCATGATCGCCTTGAGCCGTTCCTCGAACTGCCCGCGGTACTTGGTCCCGGCCACGATCAGCGAGATGTCCAGCGCCAGAATTCGCTTGTCCGCCAGGAAGTGCGGCACGTCTCCGCGAACGATCCGCTGCGCCAGTCCTTCGACGATGGCGGTCTTCCCGACGCCAGGCTCGCCAATGAGCACGGCGTTGTTCTTGGTCCGCCGGCACAAGACCTGCTGCACCCGCTCGAGCTCGATCGCCCGCCCGACCAGCGGGTCGAGCAGGTTCTTCATCGCGCTCTCGGTGAGATCGCGGCTGAACTCGGCCAGCAGCGGCGTCTCCTTCACCCGGGTCAGGGTGGTCTTCTCGTTCAGCAGCTGGACGATGTCTTCTCGCACCGTGTTCAGCCGCATCCCCTTTTCGACCAGGATCGACGCCGCCACGCAGCGCTCTTCGCGCAGGATGCCGAGCAGCAGGTGCTCGGTCCCGACGTAGTTGTGCAGCAGGCGATCCGCCTCTTCGGCGGCAAACTGCAGCACACGTTTCGTCTCGGTACTGAACGGGATCTCGACCGAGGTGGAAACCTTCTCCCGGAAGACCGTGCGGCCCTCAATCTCCTTCCGAATGTTCTCCAGAGAGAGATGGGACCGGGCGAAGATCCGGCTGGTCAGCCCTTTGCCTTCGCGTATCAGACCCAGGAGGAGATGCTCGGTCTCGATGGAGATACTGCCGAGCTGGCTCGCCTCGTATCGGGCGAAAAACAACACACGGCGGGCCCGCTCGGTATAGCGCTCGAACATGGATCACCCACTGACGGCCGACACCGACGGCCCTGTCAGCATTATACGGCAAAGGTCAGGGGGGGCAGGCAGTTACGGCGGGTAAGACTAGACCTCAACCGGGCGCAGTCGACCATCCTCGAGCCGGAGCACACGGTCGCAGGACTCGGCCA
>CAJWMX010000556.1 GCA_913043805.1 uncultured Acidobacteriota bacterium
CTTAAGCCCAACGAAGAGCGACAGCACCCCCAGGATGAGCATGATGCCTACCATCCACGGCGGATGCTGGAACACCGGGCGCTGGTCAGTCATCGGCGGTTGCCCGATTGTGGTACAGTCGACGAGCGGTCGTTTGACCGGCTCGGGGCGGTGTGGTTCGATACCCCCATGTTGAAGCTGATGCGCTCTGTCCCGATGGTGGTCCTGCTCGGCACGCTCGGGACCGCGTCGCTCCTCGCCAACGACTACGAGGCTGAGATCGAAGCCTGGCGGATCGAACGAGAAACCAACCTCGCCGCCGACGACGGCTGGCTGACGGTCTCGGCGCTCTTCTTTCTGAGAGAGGGCAACACGACGTTCGGCTCCAGCCCGCGGAATGACCTGGTCATCCCCCACCTCCCGGCCGAGGCAGGTGTGCTGGCACTCGAGGACGGCCGCGTCACCGTTCGGGCCCATGCGGGCGGCACACTGACCATCGACGACGTGGAGGTCGAAGGCGCCCAGCTGTATCCATCAGAGAAGCGGGTCACCGTCGCCGCCGGACCGATCTCGTTCTGGGTGCACTTGAGCGGAGAGCGTCTGGCCATCCGCGCACGCGACACCGAGGCGGAGCTGAGGAGATCGTTCACCGGCCTGGAGTGGTTCCCCGTGGATGAGCGCTACCGGGTGCGGGGCCGCTTCACGCCGCACGGCGAGCCGGTCACCGTGAAAACGATGAACATCCTCGGCGACGTCGAGACCTATACGAGCAGCGGGTACGTGACCCTGACGGTGGAAGGACGTGAAGTCCGCATGCTTCCGGTGAACTCAGGCCGGCGCCTCTGGTTCATCATGCGGGACCAGACGAGTGGTGAAGAGACCTACGGGGCGGCGCGCTTCCTGTATGCCGACGCCCCGGACGAAGATGGCTGGACCACGGTCGATTTCAACAAGGCCTATAACCCACCGTGCGCGTTCAATCCGCACACGACCTGCCCGCTACCACCACCCGACAACCGGCTGGACATGAGGATTGAAGCCGGCGAGAAGAACTACAGCGGGCCGGGCGCCCACTAGACACTGGTTAGCACGCTCGGCAAGAACTAGCCGGTCCCGGTTTCTTGGCCTCGCCGAGAAACCTAGGCGAACCCCAGTTCGGCGCTGAGGATCTTGCGGCACTCTGGGCACGCGAGGACGTGGCCTCGGCGCGGCAGGGTCGAGGTGAAGTTCACCCGCGTCCGGAGCAGCCGCGCGACCCGGAGCATCTCCAGGTCCGCCTCACAATGAGGACACCGGGCCGGGTATTCGAGGGTGTACTCCGCCTCGGCTTCTCGGTCACTGGCCACCAGCCGAAACTGGCTGTCCACCACGGCTTTCTCCTCCGGTCCTGACGTGTGCCCCCACACGCACCTGTCTCGCGAGCGCAGCACGTACCAGTAGGTTGTCTCGGTCGGTCAGCCGGAAACTGCAGCGGGGCGGACCGGACGGCGTCAGACGGCGCGCGCGTAGAGGTCGAGGATGCCACCGGTCCGCAGCCGCTCGACCAGACGGTCATAGGCGAGACGGGGCCCCCGAGACAACGCCAGGACGGGAGTCTCCCAGTGCGCGACCTCGAACCCCGCGGTCTCGACCAGCCGCGACAGGGTGGCCGGCGTGAAGAACCACAGATGATGCAACGCCGCGTAGTGCCGCCACCGTTTGCCCTTCAGTCCCAGTCGGCTCTGCCAGCTCTTTACGCGCAGGCTCGCGCCCGCCAGGTTGGGGACGCCGATGAGCAGGACACCGCCGGGTGAGAGCACGGACCGGGCGGCCCGCAACTCGCTGAGCGGGTCCCGCGTGTGCTCGAGCACATGGTTGAACCGGACCACGTCGAACCGAGCGCCACCGAACTCGACCAACGGCAGCTCACCCTCCCACACTCTTGCGCCGCTCTCGCGGGCCCACGGGGTCAGGACGTAGTCGGTCCCCTCCACGTCCCAGCCACGCTCCCGACCGAAGCGGAGAAAGGCCCCCGCGCCACAGCCCACATCGAGGAGCCGCCGGCCAGCCGGCTGCAGCTGCTCCAGTCGGTCAACCTGGCGACCATACTGGCGGCGGTGGCGGGCGTCGGCGGGGGCCTCGTCGGCACGATGGTAGTGCTCGCCATACACGGCTCTCGCCATCTGTTCGAGCGTGGGTCTGGGGCTATGCAGTTCGAGACGGCAGGTAGGACACCGAGCCAGGGAAAGCCCCTGGAAATCGACCGCGAATCGCCGCGGCTCCACCTGACAGATCGGACAGACGACAGACTCTCTGTCGGGGAACGCCGCCTCCACCTCGGCCCTGGGACGCCCGAAGAGCGACCCCAGCGGCTCGCCCATGGTCTGCCCGTCTTCTTCGGCCCGCTGGACCGGCTCACACATGGCCCACATCATGACGGACCCGATCGCTCAAGGCAAAACGCCGGCCGGATCGCCACATGGTAGGATTTGGCGCCGTGACCGAGCGACTGACTCGCACCGAGGTCGAGCGGATCGCCCGTCTCGCGCACCTCGAGCTCGACGAGGCCGAGGCGGACCGCCTGACCCGCCAGTTGGGTGACATCCTCACCTACTTCGAACGTCTGCGTGAGATCGATACGATGGGGGTCGAAGCCACCACCCATCCGGTCTCGGCCGGCCCCCGCATGC
>CAJWMX010000557.1 GCA_913043805.1 uncultured Acidobacteriota bacterium
ACCGGCGGACGACGTCCATTTTACGCCCGCACGGCGGAGTAATATGCAGTTGTGCGCCGGTGCTCCATAACGTCCGTGACTCAGTTCTTTCGCTCTTACTGCATTCGTCGAGCCTTTCTGGTGGTGCTGCTTGCTTGGGGCGGCGCGACCTTCGCGCTCGCGCAGCC
Organism: uncultured Acidobacteriota bacterium; assembly: GCA_913043805.1. Classification (GTDB taxonomy): domain Bacteria; phylum Acidobacteriota; class Vicinamibacteria; order Vicinamibacterales; family UBA8438; genus UBA2994. Next base: position 168 of record CAJWMX010000557.1, read on the forward strand.
TGAAGTCGAACTGCCGGTCAGTAACGAGATCGACCTCTTCATGGAGCGCGTGCTCGACAACCGCGATGCCGCCTGGCGGCGCCTCGAGGGTTTTCTGCTGCAAGAGGTCGAAACTTTCGAGGTAGAGGCGCCCCTCGGAGTGCCCCTGTCGGGGTTCCTTCGCGAGTACGAGTGGTATGTCCGTGATGACACTGTGGTGCGTAGCCCCGTGCGGTTCGACGGCGTCGAGCTCGACGCCGACGCCCGGCGCAGCTATGAAGAGGAGTGGCTGGAGCGCGAGCAACGGGAGCGCGGTCGGCGCGCTGGTCGGCGCCGGGGCATTAGCCGCCGCAGCCAGGAAGACAATATCCGCATCACGATTGAACGCAGCTGGGGCGGCACGGTCGACGAGACTCTACTGGCGCGGATCGCCGCGGATGCCGATTTCCTCGGCCACGACCTGGCGGCGGTCGCCCTGAACACTGGAGCCATCCTCGATGCGCTGGGCGGAGTCGAGGCCGTCGGGTTTATCGACGCGGTCGAACAGACCCGCCTGCTGTTCGTGATGCTCGACGAGGAGCGGCTGAGCGTCGACGAGGTCGCACGAGCCTTACGCCGTCCCTTGCTGGCATTGGTCGATCAGCTCGATCTGGTCGAGGCCGAAGGGGACGACGCGCTTACCGGGCTGGTCGAGCTGGCGACTTTGGCCGAGGCGGCTGGTGTCGACGGACGCCAGGTGGGCACCTACCTTGGCCAGGCCGCGGACCGACTCGAAGCCACGCACCCAACGACGGCTCAGGTGCTTGCCTCGCTTCGGGCGGCTCTGCCCGTAGCTGAGTTGGGAGCTGTTGCTGAGGACGCGCTTCCTGGTGTCGAGGAAAGCTTGATCGACGCAGCGCGCATCGAACCTAGCTTCATTTCCGTGCCGGGCTTCATGGAGTTTACCTTCGAGCCGGGTAACTACTACTTCGCGGGTCGCGAAACGCTGGCTGGACGCGAGGTTGTGCGGGTCGAGTACTACCCGACTGACATGTTCGACGATCGGGCCGATAATGACCGGTCCGAGCGTGCACGCGAGATCGACGAAGGGTTCAACAAGACTTCGCTGGTGACGCTGTGGATCGATCCGACTCAACATCAAATCGTTAAGCAGACATTCGACAACACAGGAATGGGTTTTCTGCCGGGCCGTTGGTTGGTCCGGTTCGACGGAATGTCGGCCACCATGGAGATGGGGCAGCCGCTGCGAGACATCTGGCTCCCTCTTCAGCTGACTGTGGTGGGCGAGGTTTCGACTGCGCTTGGCGATTTCGATGTGCGCTTTACCCGCGTGTTCGACGAGTACCGCGAGACGGTGACCGGCGGCCGACTCATCGACGTCGGGGCGTCCGGTGTTCGTTGAGCGGACCTGGCGACGCGTCTTCGCGTGTGCCCTCCTCGGGGGCCTGACCGCTGGCGCGGCTGTCGCTCAGCCGTCGGCGGACCTCGAAGTCGTCACCGAGTTGCGGGTCCACGGCAACTATTCCATCCCGGACACCGAGATCCTGGCGCTGGCCGCGATCGCGGTCGGTGATCGGCTCGAGCCTGGCGGCGAGCTGGCGATCGTCGGCCGGCTCGAGGCGAGCGGCCAGTTCGAGCGAGTCGAAGTGCGAAAGCGCTACACGTCGCTTAGTCAGAGCGATCGGATCGCGCTCATCCTGCTGGTGACTGAACGGCCGGCGGCCGGCGTGGCCAATCCGGCCCTGCGGACTCTGGCCCGGTTGTCCCAGCAGACGATGTTCGTTCCCGTCCTGCGCTACAACGAGGGGCTGGGCATGACCTACGGCGCACGGTTCCGCCTCGTCGACGTGCTGGGCGATGGTGGGACGGTCGCCATCCCGGTGACGTTCGGTGGTCGCCGGGAGGCGGCGCTGGAAGTGGAGAAGACCCTCGAGCGAGGACCGCTCGACCGGTTGCGTGGAGGCGTGTCGTTCGCGCGACAGGAGAATCAGCACTTCCGTCTCAACGATCGGCGAGGCGAGGCGTGGATCGGCGCCGACCGCGCGCTGTTTCCCTTCGTGCGAGTGTCCGCCGATGTTCGCTGGAGTGACATCGATTTTGGCGGCGTTGACGACCGGGTCACCACCTATCGGGGCGGCGTCGAACTGGACACCCGGCGCAATCCCGGTTTTCCGCGCGATGCCGTCTACGTGCAGGCGGGATGGAGTTGGCTCGACAGTCGCGCGGCCCCCGCCGTGATCGACCGGCCGGAGCTCGATGCGCGCGGCTATGTTAGGTTGATCGGGAAGAGCGTGCTTGCCGTGCGGGCGCAGTATGTCGGCGCTAGCGCCAACCTCCCGGGCTATGCCCAGCCACTCCTCGGCGGTGTCGGATCGGTACGGGGCCACCGGGTTGGCGCCAGAGCGGGCGATCGGCTTGCGGTCGGGTCGCTCGAGCTCCGGTTGCCGATCAGCTCGCCGTTCAGCTTCGGCCGGGCCGGGCTACGCGCCTTTGTC
>CAJWMX010000558.1 GCA_913043805.1 uncultured Acidobacteriota bacterium
CGGACCGCAGAGCCGCATGTCGCAGGCCACGGCAATCATGAAGCCCCCGCCAACGGCTGGTCCCTGGATCCGCGCGATGGTTGGCACGGTGACGGTCTCGAGCCGCCCGACGACCTCGTCGATCCGGGTTTCATAGGCGATGGCATCATCGCTGGTCTTGAGCGAGGTGAACTGGGAGATGTCCGTGCCGGCGATGAACGCCTGATCGTCGACACCACGAAGCACCAGGACACGGATGGTCTCGTCGCCGTCGACGGTGTCACAAGCCGCGACGAGGTCGTCGTACATTGTCCAGGTCATGGCATTGCGCGCTTCGGGGCGGGTGAAGGTCAGCGTGGCGACGGCGTCGTCGACTGCGAAGGTCGTATGTGAGGTAGACACGACGTGAGACTCCTCGACCGGACGGCAGCGCCGATCCGGCGGGTGGATGCAGGTGAACGATACGATGGCGAAACCGCTCGACGGCGTCCGGGTGCTCGACCTGACCCAGGTCATGGCCGGTCCCTTCTGCGCGATGCTACTGTGCGACATGGGTGCCGATGTGATCAAGGTGGAGCCGCCCGGTGGCGACTCGACGCGGGGCATGCCGGGAGCGATCGGGACCGATAGTCCGAGCTTTAATGCCGTCAACCGTGGGAAACGGGGAATCGTCGTCGACCTGAAGCAGGCCGACGGCGTGGAGGTCGTGCGCCGGCTGGCCGCGCGGGCGGACGTGCTGGTCGAGAACTATCGACCTGGAGCGTTGGAGAAGCGGGGCCTCGGGTACGAGGCGCTTCGCGCGATCAGGCCGGAACTGGTCTACGCCTCTGTGTCTGGCTATGGCCAAACCGGGCCGGACGCAGCAAAAGGGGGCTTCGATCTGGTGGCCCAGGGCGTGTCCGGATTGATGTCGGTGACCGGAGAGGCGAGACGACCACCGGTGAAGGTCGGCGTGCCGATTACCGATCTGGGGGCGGGGCTGTTCGCCGTGACCGGCATCCTGGCCGCGTTGCTCGCGCGCGACCGGACGGGTCGGGGCCAGCGCGTCGACACCTCATTGGTCGACGCCGGCGTGGCGCTGTCGGTCTGGGAGGCGACGCAGTTCTTCTCCGGTCGCGGCGTGCCGGAACCTCTGGGCTCGGCGCATCGGATGAACGCGCCTTATGAGGCGATTCGCTGCGCGGATGGCTATCTGACGATCGGGGCCGCGAATGACCGGACCTTCGAGCGACTGTGTGAGGCCCTTGGGCACCCAGAGTGGGCTTCGACTCCAGAGTTCGCCGACAACGCGGCGCGGGTGCGTCACCGGGAGGCCCTGGCGGAGCGGATCACGACGGTGATGGCCAGCGAGGACCGTCAGCATTGGCTCGGGCTGCTGGAGCGACACAAGGTGCCCTGTGGGCCGATCAACGACTACGCGGAAGTCATGGCCGATCCGCATGTGCGGGCGCGCGACCTCGTCGTGAAGACCGACCACCCGACACTGGGGCGCATCGACACGTTGGGAACGCCGGTGAAGCTCTCGGACACGCCGCTGGAGCCGGGCCGGCCCGCACCCACTCTGGGACAGCATACCGACGGGCTGCTGGCCGAGGTGGGGTACACGGAACAGGAGGTCCTCCGGCTACGGGGCGCACGGACGGTTGGATGATCAAGCCGGAGTCGTCGGATTCGAGTCGGACGTAGGAGTGTGGACAATGGCGGAACGAACACATCGGATCGCGCTAATCCCGGGAGACGGGATCGGAAAAGAAGTGGTACCGGCGGCACAGGAGGTCCTGGAGGCCGCTGGAGCGTCGGCGGGGGCCGGGTTCGAATGGACAGCGTTCGACTGGTCGTGCGAGCGATACTCGGCCACCGGCAGCATGACCGGTGGGGCCGACGTCTCTCAGTTGCGCGACTTCGACGGCATCTTCCTGGGCGCGGTTGGCTATCCGGGGGTGGCCGACCACATCTCGTTGTGGGGCCTGTTGATCCCGATTCGGCGCCAGTTCGGGCAGTACGTCAATCTTCGTCCGGTCCGGCTTCTGCCGGGTGTTCGGACGCCGCTGGCGGATCGTGGGCCGGAGGATATCGACTTCGTCATCGTGCGGGAGAACAACGAAGGCGAGTACTCCGAGATCGGAGGACGGCTCTATGAGGGGACCGATGCCGAGTTGGCGGTGCAACAGGCGGTGTTCACCAGGGAAGGTGTCGACCGAGTGTTGCGCTATGCGTTCGAGCTGGCTCGGTCACGCCCAGACCGTCATCTCACGTCGGCGACCAAGTCCAACGGGATCATTCACACCATGCCGTTCTGGGACGAGCGGTTCGAGGCGATGGCGGCCGCCTATCCCGACGTGCGGACCGATCAGTACCACATCGACATTCTCACGGCACATCTCGTGCAAAACCCGGACTGGTTCGACGTCATCGTGGCGAGCAACCTGTTCGGTGACATCCTGTCTGACCTTGGACCGGCTGTCGGAGGGTCGATCGGCCTCGCGCCGGGCGCGAACCTGAATCCGGACCGCAACGCGCCCTCGATGTTCGAGCCAGTCCACGGATCGGCCCCGGATATCGCGGGGAAGGGGGTGGCCAATCCGATCGCCCAGATCCTCACCGGCGTGATGATGCTCGAGCACCTGGAGGAGACGCAGGCGGCTCAGGCCATCAAGAAG
>CAJWMX010000559.1 GCA_913043805.1 uncultured Acidobacteriota bacterium
GGCCGAGTGCCAGCCCGATTCCGACCTGCCACAGTCCCTGGGCCACCACCAGCCATGCCACCTGCCCGTGACGGGCGCCGAGCGCGACACGGACACCCAGCTCCCTGGTGCGTGGCGTCGTCGAGAACGCCATCACGCCGTAGAGCCCCACCGAAGCTAGCGGCAGGGCGCCAACGCCGAACGCGATGAACAGGGTGCCGAAGACGCGGTACGCCCAGGCCGCATCCTGGATGGCATCGTCGAGCGGCGGGCCTCGAAGAGCGGGGTGGTCGGATCGATCCGGCCAACCACCTCGCGCATCGTCGGAAGGATCGACCCGGGGGCGCTGCTGTGACGCACCGCGACGGCCAATCCTGGCGTGGGATGCTGGGCCAGCGGGACGTAGTAGCCCGCCGGGTGCTCGTCTTGGCTCTCGATGTCCCACATCCACAGATCAGGCACCACGCCGACGATGGTCAGCCAGGGGGCGTCGTCGGCCTCGTGTAGACGCCCTCCGAGTGGTTCCTGGTCGGCAAAGAATCGGGTCGCGAAGCTGGCGTTCACGACCACGACGGGCAGAGTGTCTGGGCCATCGGTCGGGCCAAAGCCTCGTCCTCGGAGGACGCCGGTGCCGAACAGGTCGAAGAACCGGGTTGTGACGACGGCTCGGCGGCTGGTGTGTGGCGGTCGACGCGGCCGGCAACATCTACGGCGCCGAGGTGGGGCCGCGCGACCTCAAGAAGTACGTCCGTCGCCCTGAGCGGTAAACGCTACTCCGGCAGCGAGAACACGAACAGGTTGTTTCCTCGACTGGGGCGGAGCTCCGGCGTTATCCGCAGGTTGATGCCGGCGCCCGTTCCCGTCGCCACTGCCACATACTGTCGGCCGTCGACGGCATAGGAGACCGGGAAGCCGGTCACCGGCGACCCGAGGTTCACCTCCCACAGGATCTCGCCGGTCTCCTGGTCGAAGGCGCGGAACCGGCCGTTGGCGTCGCCCCCAAACACCAGTCCGCCTCCCGTCGTGACCAGGGACTGCGTTGCCGCCCGCTGCTCATGGAGCCACGTGGTGCGACCGGTCTCGACCGAGATCGCACGCACGGTGCCGAGGTCTTCGGTGCCCGGCGCGATCTGGTGGCGAGCCGCCAGGGCATAGATGGCGAGCGGCCGCTGTCCGCCTTCGGTCAGCGCCATCTCCCGTTCCCCGCGCGGGTTCTTCGTGGAGAGCATCCGCGCGCACGCGTTCCGTAGCGGGTAATACATCGTGTTGGTCAACGGACTGTAGGCGCCCGCCTCCCAGTCCTTGCCCCCGGCCCAGGTGGGGCAGGCCAGCACCTCCTGACCCAGGTCGGTGAAGACCACCTCGCTGTTCTCCTGCACCGCCCCGGTGGCGCCGTCGATGCTGTTGATCACGTTCTGGGGCACCGTCGGCGTCGCCCACAGGAATTCGCCGGTCTCGCGGTCGAGTGTGTAGACCACGCCTGTCTTGCCAGGGATGCCGGTAATCACCTGCCGACGCTCACCCGGCTGCACGTTCGGGTTGATCCAGCTGACCTCGTTCGGGTCCGGCGCGACGACGGTGTCGACCAGGAGCCGCTCGAACGGATGGTCCAGATCCCAGTGGTCGTTCAGGTGCTGGTAGTACCAGCGGATCTCGCCAGTGTCGACGTCGAGCGCCAATGTCGAGTTGTGATAGAGGTGCGTGTTCTCAACGCCCCCCAGCAGGAACTTCGGCGCCGGCGACGTGACCGACGTGCCCTGGTAGATCAGGCGTAGCTCCGGGTCATAGCTTGGCGGCATCCAGGTGCCGACGTGGATACGCTGATCCCAGGGCACGCCGCCCCACGTCTCGTCACCCGGCTCGCCCGGCTTGGGAATGGTGTGGCGCCGCCAGAGCTCCTCGCCGGTCGTGGCGTCGTGGGCCACGATGACGCACGAGTCCGGTCCGCCCATGGGCCGGCAGCTTCGTCCGGAGATGACCTTGCCATCGGCGATGATCGGCCCCGAGCTATGGCCGGCCGGGGTCACCTTGTAGTCGAAGATCTGGTTCTCCCACGCCACTTCACCGGTGAGGGCGTCGAGTCCGAACACAAAGTTGTCGTCGCTGGTGTTGATGATGAAGCGGTCGTAGATCGCGATGTTCCGGTTGTTGCGCGCGTTGCCACCCACGAAGTCATAGACGCCGTCCGGCAGGTCGCGCAGATATTCCCAGATGAGGTCGCCCGACGCAGCATCGATCGCCTGGATGGCGTCGCTCGCATTCGGCATGTAGAGCACACCGTCGTACACAAGGGGGGTGCCTTCCATGGCTCCCCGGTGGAGCGCCCTGGTCCATGTCATCCGCAACTGTCTGACGTTGTCCCGTGTGATCTGGTCGAGCGGGCTGTAGCCCCAGCCGTCGAGCGTGCGGCGCCACATGGGCCAGTCGGCAGGGGCTGGATCAGCCAGCATCGCGTCGGTGACCGGGACGAAGTCGTCGTCCTGCGCCTGAGCAAGGCTCGTGGGTGACAGCAGGACCGCAGCCGCGAGCGCCAGCGACGAGAGTGGGAACAACGCGCCCATGGCTAGCGAGCCTGATTCTCCGCCAGCTCTTTCTGGCGGGCGCCCCGCAGGATCGTCTCCATTCCGTAGTTCCCCTCGTGACAGGCGTACTCGTAG
>CAJWMX010000560.1 GCA_913043805.1 uncultured Acidobacteriota bacterium
CTGCCGGGGGCTGCGCCGACGGCGAGTGCGTCCGTTGGCGAGGCTTCAGGTTCCAGGCTTCAGGACGGTTCTGAAGGGCGGGGCTTCAGCCCCGCCACAACGCAGGACGGTGTCGGCAAGAGGGATATGACGATGGCTAGATTGGTCGCCGTCGTTGCGTTGGCGGGTCTCGTCCTCGCGAGCGTCGGCGTCGCGGTGGCGTAGGAGGTCACCGTTACGCCGGACGTGGTCTATGGCCACAAGTAAGGCATGGCGTTGACCTTCGACGTGCTCACGTCGGACGACGCCAACGGGGCGGTGGTGCTGGCGATGGTCACTGGCGGGTGGCGGTCGAGGTGGGTGCCGCCGGCGCAGTCCGAGCAGCGGTATCGGGCGCTGCTCGAGGCCGTGTTCACCGTGATCGCGGTGCGGTACGGCAGCAGCCCGGAATACACGACTCCGGAGATCGTGCCGGACGTGCGTCGCGCCGTGCGCTATGTCCGGCTCAACGCGGCTCGGCTCGGGGTGGACCCGTCCCGGCTGGGCGTCTTTGGCGGAAGCGCTGGCGGTCATCTGTCGCTGCTGTTGAGCGGGGCCTCTGATATGGGCGATCCGTCCGCGGAGGACGCGGTGTTGCGCACTGGCAACCGGGTGGCGGCGGTAGTGCCTACTTTCCACCGGTCGACCTGCGGCACCGACCCGGCCAACGGCAACGGCCGGTTCCCGGCGCTCAGCTTCGAGCCGTCACAAGCACACTCCTACTCGCCCATCGCGAACGTCTCGGCCGACGATCCGCCAACGCTGCTGATTCACGGAGACGCCGACGAGCTGGTGCCGGTCAGCAACAGCTACGACATGTACGCGGCGCTGCAGGAGCACGGGGTCACGTCGAAGGTCATCGTGATCCCGGACGCGGGGCACGGGTTCCGCGGCGACGATGCCATCCTGGCCTCCAGCGCCATGGTGGCCTGGTTCACCGCGCACCTGGGGGCGACGCCCACCAACTGACGCTCGCGACGGGGCCGTGACCGCTCGAGACCTGCACCCCTGGCGCGTGTCCTAACGCCAGGCGGTCGACATCCAGGACCGACTGCGGTCTGGAGCCGTTGCCAGCTCGTCCGACGCTGGTCGCGGGCGCCGGCGTGGCGTACTCGAAGCGCACCCATCGGGTCTATGCCGCCATGGTGGTGCTGCGGGCACCGTCGTTCGAAGTGGTCGAAACCGCCGAGGTCGTGCGGCGAGCCACCTTTCCCTACATCCCCGGGCTGCTCTCGTTCAGGGAGGTCCCTCCGCTGCTGGCGGCGTTCGAGCGGTTGAAGACGATTCCCGATGTGGTGGTGTGCGACGGGCAGGGGTTGGCGCATCCCCGGCGCTTCGGGCTGGCATGTCATCTGGGCCTGTTGCTGGACGTGCCGACGGTCGGCTGCGGGAAGACCCGCCTGATTGGCACGCACCGGCCGGTGGGCACGCTTCGGGGGGCGCGGCGCTCCGGACGCGCGCCGGGGTGGCCCCCGTCTTCGTCTCACCGGGCCATCGTGCCGACGTGAACTCGGCGGTGCGCCTCGTGCTGGCGCTGGCCCCTCGCTATCGGTTGCCGGAACCACAGCGTCGGGCGCACCAGGCGACGGTGCCCTCTATCAGCGAGACAAGCATCGAGAGGGCCCGCGTGTAAGATCGTACGCAGGCTTCATCCGGAAGACATGAGAACCATGCTTCGGTCCGTCCTTGTGGTGGCGGTGCTGGGCGCGCCCGCGACCGGGAAGGCTCAGCCGGCGCCTGGCGATCTGTTCACCCAGCTCGAGCAAGGGCTGCTCGGCGCCACACGGGTCGAGATCACGTGTGTCGTGGCGTCGACCGGGGCGGTGACCTCCTCGCTCGAAGGTAGCCTGGTGATCGAGAGGGATGGCGCGATCGTGCTGGGGTTCAGCGGGACCTTGCCGACCTGGAGGTCGATATCCGGCTGGAGTCGGACGGCGAACGGCTGACGGGCCAGGCCGGGCAGGTGGCTATCGACCAGCCGGCGCCTTCGGCCCTGGCCGAGGCCCTGGTGATCGGCTTCACCCGGATGGGGATCCTGCACAACCTGGCCCGGCTGACCGCTGGCCAGATTCCCGATCAGGCCGAGGGAGGCGTCCGCGACTTCGTCCAGGTGTCTGGTTTCGGGCTGGAGGAGAACAGCGGGCAGGAGGGGCAGCTGGTGCGCTTCGCCCTGACCGTCAACGGTCAGCCGTCGGGCGACGCCAGCTTGTTGATTGGCGACGACGGCGCCACGCCCCTCCAGCGCACTCAGCGTGTCGCGTTTCCGTAGGGGGAGATACTGGTGCTCGAACGCTACGACGCGGTCATCGTCCCTGGCCTCTGACCCTCGTCAGCCAGGTTCAGCGACGCTACAGCTGGAACACCTCGACCGGCGTCGACCGGCCGCGGAGTGTGACCGGACCGTGCGCCTGTGCGGTCACCTCGTCTCGAATGTGATCGTAGGTGGCCCGGCTGATCAGAATCTCTCCCGCCCCCGCGACTTGCGACTGCAGCCGCGACGCGGTGTTGACCACGTCGCCCAGCACCGTGTACTCCCGCCGCTTTGGCGAACCGATGTCGCCGGCCATCACGACGCCGCTGTTGATGGCGATCCGCACTGCCAGCGGCTC
>CAJWMX010000561.1 GCA_913043805.1 uncultured Acidobacteriota bacterium
GAGCGCCCGGTGCCTGGTTCCGAGACTCCGGGGGAGTGGATCGCGCCGACCCAGCCGTTTCCGACCAAGCCGGCCCCGTTCGACGTACACGGCATCTCGCACGAGACGCTGATCGACTTCACGCCGGAGCTTCGGGAAGAGGCGATTGCGATCGCCGACGAGTACGTGCTGGGCGCCATCTACACGCCGCCGTCGGTCCGGGGTGACGCCGACGGAGAGACCCGGGGGACGCTCCAACTGCCTGGGTCGGTGGGTGGTGCCGAGTGGGGTGGCGCGGGATTCGATCCTGAAACCGGCATGCTCTATGTGCCGTCGGTCACCGGGACCTTCGCGGCGGATCTGACGCCGGGGAACCCCGACCGGATGAACGTCCGCTACACCCGGGGAGACCGTGCGTTCCCGGAGGGGCCACGGGGGCTGCCGCTGCTCAAGCCGCCTTACGGCCGAGTCACGGCCATCGACATGAACACCGGCGACCACGAGTGGATGGTGCCCAATGGCGACGGACCTCGAGACCATCCCGACATCGCTCATCTGAACCTGCCGCCGCTGGGGCAACCCGGTCGGGCGATGGCGCTGCTGACCAAGAGCCTGCTCTTCGTGAGCGAGGGCGACCCGATCATGGTGCGGACTCCGCCAGGAGCCGGGCCCGAGGCGGGCAAGGGGTTCCGGGCGTTCGACAAGGAGACCGGGGCGGTGGTCTGGGAGACCACGCTGCGGGCCGGGACCGTCGGGTCGCCGATCACCTACCTGCATGAGGGACGGCAATACATCGTTCTGCCCATCGGCTCGCTGGATTCGCCGGGCGAGTGGGTCGCGCTGGCGCTGCCGTGATCGACCCGGCGCTCAGCTACCCGCTGGCCGAGGCGCGGCGGCACCTGACGCGCATGGCCGGCACGGCCGGCGACGCGCTGGACCTGTCGGCCATTCCGGCTCCCGGAGCGCTCGTCCAGTTCCGGGCGCCGGTCGACACCCTGTCTCAGCCGGCCCCGCTCTGTTTCGACAACCGCTGGCAACCGGAGGCTGACCCGGCCATCTGTAGTCCACCACTGTCGGTCGGCACTCTCAATCTGCCGATCGTGACCCGGGCGCGGGTCGTAGGGCCCGGCTTGGTGGTGACCGAAGACGACCATGTGTTGGACAAGTCGATCGGGCGACACGCCGAACGTTATGGTCTGCATGTCGCCGATGGGCAGTGCCGCTTCGCTGGTGCGCTCCGGACGCTGCTCGAGGAAGCAAGAGTCCAGGAGAGAACGGTGGCTCTCGATGGGGCAGCGCTGTTTCTCGCCGATCCCGCCATTCACCACTTCGGGGTCTGGATGATCAAGTGCCTTCCGAGACTCGGAGTGCTGGAGCTGTTGGGCGCCACCGAGCTACCGATCCTCGTGCCGGCGGAGGTCCCCGACAAGTTCCTGCGATTACTGAGCGTGCTCGGAGTGGGTGAGGACCGGATCCGCTTCCACGATCCGCACGGCATCACAGCCGTCGACCGGCTGATTCTCGCGCCGAAGGTCTACACGCCGGGGAGCTGTCGCTATCGTCAGCCTTTCGAGATCTTTCGCGCCGGTTCAGCCCTGCGCGTCACCCCCAGCCGCAAGACCCGGCCGGGGCTGGGGCCGGCTCGGGTCTGGCTCAGCCGGCGTGGGAATGCCCGGCGGCGGCTGGCGAACGAGAAGGCGGTCGAGGCGTTGTGTCGGCGTTTCGGCTTCGAGGTGGTCGAGCCGAGCCGGTTGACGGCGCTCGAGACGATGATGACCTTCCGCGATTGCGAACTGGTGGCGGGAGCGCTGGGGTCAGGGCTGTACAACCTGCTGCTCTCCGAGCGGACGCCCAGGGCGCTGGCGCTCGTGCCGCCAGTGCTCAAGTTCGATCGGCTCCCGGCGACGCTGGTGCACGTGTGTGCCGGGATGGGCGGCGGGGCCGGCTTCGTGCACGGTCGGTTGGTCGGGTCGGCCGGCGCCGACGAGTTCGACTACGCGTGGGAAGTCGATCTGGCGGCGGTGGAGGCCGCGCTCGTGCGGGTGTCGGCCGACCGCTAGGCGGTCTGGGCGCCGGGCGGCTCCGGGAAGAACCGCGCCATGAACTTCTTCTTCGAGGTCAACCCCAGCGCTTTCTTGCGGTGGGTATCCATCCAGCTCCAGGTCAGCGTTTCCGGCATCGTCAGGCGGAAGTCGCTCTCGATGCCCTCGCGGATGATGCCGAGCCCCTCGTCGGCGTCGACCACGAGACAGCCGAAGTCGGTGTTGCGCGCTCTGAACCGCACGGCGCTCTTCCAGACATCCCCATTCCAGACGGTCTGGACCCTCGGCACGATCTGACACGCCTCATCGCGTGGGTTGCAGTCATGCAGCATGACGGTGCCTCCGGGGCGAGACATCGCAGCGCGCCGGCGATGTCCCGGTCTACTCGGTCGGCCTCGTGCAAGCCGTCGATGAAGATGATGTCGGAGGTCTTCCTGCTAGCGTGCGCCACGGTGTCGAAAAACTCGTCCGAGGTCATCCGGTAGGTCGGGTTGGCGTGCGCGTGGCGGTGTTGCTTCGTCGGTCACAGACCCGCGGCAGTTCCGCGCCAAGGTCGCGGAACACGACACGTCACCTCTTGCTACGGTTCGGTGCTGGCGAGCAG
>CAJWMX010000562.1 GCA_913043805.1 uncultured Acidobacteriota bacterium
CCGTCACGGGCTACGCCGCCCGGACCCCAGCCTTCAACTTCGTCGAGACGCCCTCCAAGGACCTCTTCGCCGCGAACGTCTTCGGCCAGAAGGCGATGAAGGAGCGGCTGCCGAAGGCGGTCTACAAGTCGTTGACCAAGACCATCGAATCGGGTACGACGCTCGACCCATCAGTCGCCGACACCGTCGCCACGGCGATGAAGGACTGGGCGATCGAGAAGGGCGCCACGCACTACGCCCACGTCTTCTTCCCGCTGACTGGGGCCACAGCCGAGAAGCACGACAGCTTCCTGTCGCCATCAGACGACGGCAGCGCCATTGCCGAGTTCAGCGGGGCGCAGCTGATCCAGGGCGAACCCGATGGCTCGAGCTTCCCCACCGGCGGCATCCGCCAGACGTTCGAGGCGCGCGGCTACACCATCTGGGACGTCACCAGTCCGGCCTATCTGCTGGAGAACCCCAACGGCACCACCCTGTGCATCCCGACGGCGTTCGTCTCCTGGACCGGGGAAGCCCTCGACAAGAAGACCCCGGTGCTGCGCTCAATGCAGGCGCTCAACTCCCAGGCCCAGCGGGTCCTGAAGCTGTTTGGCCATGACGACGAGGCGTTCGTCGCCTCCACCGCCGGCCCCGAGCAGGAGTACTTCCTGGTCGACCGCCACTTCTACTTTGCGCGCCCGGATCTCGTGAACGCCGGACGCACGCTGTTCGGCGCCAAGCCGCCCAAGGGGCAGGAGTTCGACGACCACTACTTCGGCGCCATTCCCGAACGGGTGCTGGCGTTCATGATGGAAACCGAACGCGAGCTGTTCAAGCTGGGCATCCCGGTGAAGACGCGCCACAACGAAGTAGCGCCCGGCCAGTACGAGATCGCCCCGGTCTTCGAGTCGGCCAACCTCGCCACCGACCACCAGCAGCTGATGATGATCACGCTGCGGAAAGTGGCGGAGAAGTACGGCATGTCGTGCCTCACCCACGAGAAGCCGTTCGCCGGCGTCAACGGCTCGGGCAAGCACGTGAACTGGTCGCTCGGCAGCAGCTCGCACGGCAACCTGCTGGACCCGGGCGACACCCCGCACGACAACGCGCAGTTCCTGGTGTTCTGCGCCGCGGTCATCCGTGCGGTGTATCTGCACCAGGATCTGCTGCGCGCCGTCGTCGCCTCGGCCGGCAACGACCACCGGCTGGGCGCCAACGAAGCGCCGCCCGCCATCATCTCCATCTTCCTGGGCGACCAGCTGACCGACGTGTTCGAACAGATCAAGGGTGGCGGGGCCAGCTCGTCGATCGAGAAGGGGACGCTGACGGTCGGCGTCGACGTGCTGCCGCCGTTGCCGAAGGATGCGGGCGACCGGAACCGGACCAGCCCGTTCGCCTTCACCGGAAACCGGTTCGAGTTCCGGGCGGTCGGGGCCAATCAGTCGATCGCCGGCCCGCTGGTGGCGATGAACACCATCGTGGCCGAGTCGGTCGACTTCTGCGCGACCAAGCTCGAAGAGGCCACCAAGGGCGACCCGAAGGCGCTCCATGGCGCGGTGCAAACGCTGCTGACCGAGATCATCCAGGAGTGCGCGCCCATCATCTTCAACGGCGACGGCTACTCGGCCGAGTGGCACGCCGAAGCGGAGAGCCGAGGCCTGCTCAACCTGGCCACCTCGGCCGACGCCATTCCGGGCCTCCACGGCGAGGCCAACACCGCGCTCTTCGAGAAATACGGGGTGCTCTCGGACCGCGAGCTGGAGAGCCGCAAGGAGACCTACCTCGAGCAGTACTGCATGACGATCGGCGTCGAGGCCAACCTGACGCTCGAGATGGGCCGGACGCTGATCTTCCCGGCCGCCATCCGCTACCAGAACCTGCTGGCCTCCACGTGCGCCAATCTAAAGGCAGTAGGCTACGAGTTCGATACCGACACCCTCGACCGGGTGACCGAGCTGGTGAAGTGGCTGCAGGACAGCCTGGCAGTACTCGAACGAACGGTCGGCGAGGACGCGCCAGACAATCTGACCGACCACGCCCGACACGCCTGTGACGTGGTGCTGCCGGCCATGAACACGGTGCGGGAATACGCCGACGCCCTGGAAGGCTTGGTGGCCGACGATCTCTGGCCGCTGCCCACCTACCAGGAGATGTTGTTCATCAAGTAGCGCCCCAGGAGCTCGGGCTGCCACGGTCCGGGCTCCACTCTACTGCTCGCCCTCCCCGACGCTGCTAGACTGGCGCGGTGGCCGCCCGCGACCAGCCCGTCGCCCGGAAGATCAACCGCGAGATGGTCGTGCTCCTCGGCTGGGGGCGCGCCATCCTGTTGCAGCTGGCGCACCCGCTGGTCGCCGCAGGTGTCTCCGACCACAGCGACTTCAGCGCTGGGGCCCGCGGTTACCTGCGCCGAGTGCGGCACACGGTAGGCGCCATGCTCACCATCTGCTTCGGCTCGCCCGAGGAGGCCGACCGCGCCATTGCCGGCATCCGGTCCGTGCACGATCGGATCAACGGGCATCTCTCCGAAGCGACCGGCCCGTTCGAGGCGGGCACACCCTATTCGGCTCACGACCCACCGCTCCTGCTGTGGGTCCACGCTACGCTGCTCGAGTCGTTGATTGAGGCCTACGAGCTACTGGTGGGCC
>CAJWMX010000563.1 GCA_913043805.1 uncultured Acidobacteriota bacterium
TGCCGGTCGTCCAGGTCGATCTGATCCTCCTGCAGGATATGGCCTGCCCAGAGCGGGATCTCGGCCAGGTGGGCGAGCAGTTCGCTGGCGCTGCGGGCGTCCGGATCGGGGCGCCAGGCCAGGCTGTCGGCGGGGCACTGAGACAGGGTGGCCCGTGTCCCTTCGATCTCACGGTCGTACTCGGGCAGGAGGATGTCGACTAGATGCATCGATCGTGTTGCCGATTCTACAGGTGTCTACCTGCCGGTCGGTCCTCTGGAGTCTCAGGGGAGAACTTAAACGAATAAAATAGGACAAAATAGACGAGCCTTGTCAGATCCGGGAGAATGACGCCTGATGAGATTGCGGCGCCTCACCAGATGTTTCTGCACGCAGAAGTAGCGGGTGGGCTTCTTCTTACCGCCCCGAGTGGTCGGTCCCTCGCCGCTTGGCTCAGGGGTCTTGGAAAAGTCGCGCTTGCGGCGATATTCGTCGAGCGGCATCGGTCGGAGGATACCAGTATCATGAGGGGCTGACATGCTGACCGCCGTCCTCCTGTATCTGTCGATCCTCGTCCTGATCGGCACCGTCCGAAGCCGACGGGTCAAGACCGGCGACGACTTCCTGGTGGCCGGGCGCACGTTGCCGGCGCGCGTCCTCGTCTTCACCCTTCTGGCGACCTGGGTCGGCTCCGGAAGCCTCTTCGGCGGCGCGGGCCTCGGCTACCGGGCGGGGTTCCCGGCGCTCTGGCAATCGGCGGGCGCCTGGGCCGGCATCGCGCTGGTCTTCTTCATCGCGCCACGCGTGCGGCGCATCGCCCAGTACACCGTGCCCGACATTCTGGAACTGCGCTACGGTCCGACGGCTCGCGTGCTGGGCACCGTGACCACGGTCCTGGCCTACGCCACGATCGCGGCCTACCAGTTCCGCGGCGGCGGCAGATTGCTGGCCCTCATCGCTCCGGTCGACCCTGATACGGGGGCCTTGATCACCATGGCCTTCTGTGTCGTCTTCACCGCCCTGGCCGGCATGCTCTCGATCGCCTATCTCGATGTTGGCAACGGCACGCTGATGACGGTTGGCGTCACGCTGGCCGTGATCTTCATGGTGGGCGATCTCGGTGGTCTCGGCGCGGCGCTCGCCTCGCTGCCGGCTGGCCATGTTTCCGTGTTCGGCAGCCTGGGGCCCCAGGCGTCACTGGCGCTGTTTCTGCCCACGATGTTCCTGTTGCTTGGCGAAGCGAACATGTACCAGAAGTTCTTCTCGGCGCGCGACGAGCGGGCGGCGCGCCTCGCGGTGGTGGGCTGGATCGTCGGCACGATGGTGGTCGAGACGCTGATCGACTCGACCGGCATTCTGGCTGCCACCATCACCCCGGGGCTGACCGACGCGCAGTCGGAGGAGATCGTCATCCGCGTGGCCACGGACGTCCTGCCCGGCTTCATGGGGGTGGTGCTCGTGTGTGGCGCCGCGGCCATCATCGTGTCGACCGCGAACAGCTTCCTGCTGACGCCATCGACGAATCTCATTCGTGACGTCTACCAGCGGTTCATCAACCCCGACGTCTCCAACCGGCAGCTGATTGCCTACACGAGGGGCATCGTCGTCATGCTGGGCGTGCTCGGGTACATTGCCGGCAACTTCTTCCCGACCATCCTCGAGATGGCGCTCTGGGCCTACACGATGTACGGGTCCGGGATCACACCGGCGTTGCTCGGCGCGTTGCTGTGGCGACGAGCGACCCGTCAGGGCGGGGTGGCGTCCATCCTGGTCGGGATGGGAACGACGCTCGCGTGGGAGATTGTGGGGCGGGTCCGGGCCGTGGACGGGGTACCCGGCTACTTGCTTGGCCTGGAGACGGCGTATCCGGCGCTGGCGTTGTCGATCGGCACGCTCGTCGTGGTGAGCCTGCTCACGCCGGCGCAGACCGACGAAGAGGCAGCGCCGCTCTTCGGGGGCGCTCGCTGACCTACTTGGCCTTGTCCTTCTCCGGGACGTACTCGGGCGGCAGCGCCGATCCTTCGCCGAAGAAGAACTCCTCCATGAAGTTCGCCACGAGCTCCTGGGCCTCTTTCTCCCAGGGCTTGAGGTGGTACTCGTTCAGGAGCATCTTCATCCGCTCTTCCAACTCCTGCCATGCTTGGATCGAGACGTTCTCGTATATCCGCTGGCCGAGCTCGCCGGGCCAGGGGGACTCAGGCAGTCCGGGAAGCTCTCGCTGGAACTTGGCGCATTTGACGAGGCGTGGGGCGTTGGTGGAATCGCTCATGGTCAATACGGGGCCGTCTGGCGTTGACCGCATCCTAACACGCACGCCGGGCCGCGAGTCCGGAGCCCGACCGACATGACGAGGACGCGTCGGATCCTGGCAACGGCCGGCGTGCTCGGTGGCACGTTCTTGGCCGCCATCGAGACGACGGTGGTCGCGGCCGCGATGCCGACCGTCGCCGACCAGTTGGGCGGGCTCGAGCACTACAGCTGGGTTTTCTCCGCCTACCTGTTGACCTCCACGGTCTCGATTCCGCTCTGGGGCAAGCTGTCGGATCTGTATGGGCGTCGCCGGTTCTATCTGTGGAGCGTGGGCCTCTTTCTGCTGGGCTCGGCGCTGTCGGGCGCCGCGCAGTCGATGCCGGCGCTCATTCTC
>CAJWMX010000564.1 GCA_913043805.1 uncultured Acidobacteriota bacterium
CTGGGGCAGATCGCGCTCTGGGTGGTGGTGGGGACGGCGCTCGTCTCGGCGGCTGACTACTACTGGCGGTTTACCCAGCTGCTGGCGCATCCTCAGGTCAGCGACTTCGAGGCAGCAAGGCAGCGAGCCACCAGGAAACGCGCCGTTGACGGCGAGCCGGTCGCCGAGCCGGAAGAGCCGTCAGAACGCCGGGTAGCGTCGCGCTCCTAGCGGGCGGGCGTCAGCGGTGCCGGGCGGTGGAATCGCCGGTACGAACCGGCCGACTCGACTCCAGAAGCCAGAGCGTGGCCCAGGTCTCGGCGACCAGCACGACCACCGCCTCTCCGCTCACCGACACCGGAGCCCCCGAACCTCCCGTCGGCGGCTGAAACAGCGTCATCCGATCCCCCGTCGTGGCTCCCTGGTCGATGACGATGAACTGGCCAGCGGCAGCCATGGCCCGGCCGTCCTGCCCGAACAGCATCCGCGCGGGCGCCTCATAAACGGCCTGACCGGGCAGTTCGGGCGCGACGTCAGCCGGCCATTCGAAAGGCGCCAGCATGTCGCCGCGGCGTAGCTCGCGGCACGTGTGCTCGACGACGCCGATCGTGGCGGCCTCGCTCACCTAGAGCGCGCGCACCCAGCCGGTGGGCACCTCCGCCGCCAGTCCCTGACGGCGAAGCTCTGGACGCGTAAGCGCGACGAACCGGCGCGTGAAGAACTGGGTGCCAACGGCCACGTCGTCCTCGGCGCCAACGTCCAGCATCACCGCGTCTCAGACGCCAAAGAGCTGTCGTCGCTCCGGACCAGCCCCACCAAGCACGGTCGGCCTGGGAACGTCGTCCGCGTCGGTATCCGACAGAGGTGGGGCAACCGGGGCGCGCACACCGTCTCGATGGCAGGCACATCCTGAGCCAGCGCGGGGGAGACGTCGGTCAGTAACGCCAGGAGTGCCCCGACGGTCAGGAGGGACCGGCACACTATCAGCGGTCCTGAGTCGTTTCGAGTGCGGCCAGCTTCATCCGGGCCTGCTCGACATACTCGCTCTCCGCGAACTCGTCGACGATCCGGGCGAAGTAGGGGATGGCCTCGGCGGTCTCGCCCGCCGCGGCGAGCGAATCGGCCAGGAAGAAGAACACCTCGTCGCGGCTGGAGAAACTCGGATCGTTGTCGAGAATCTCCCGGAACCTGCTGATCGCGCCCGCCCAGCTTTCGAACCGATGGTAGAACTGTCCCACGAGGAAGTGATGATGGCCGAGGCGGTCTCGGGCCTCGCGGGCGCGCTCCTCCACCTGAGGCATCAGCTCATGCTCGGGCGGGTACTGCGCCATGAAGGCCTCGAACTCACGGATAGCGCTGATCGTCTCGGTCTGGTCGCGCTCCGGGCGGCGCATCTGGTGGAAATGCACCATGCCCACCTTGAACTGGGCGTAAGCCGCCCGGGGATGGGTGGGGTAGAGGTTCAGGAAGTCGCTAAACTCGTTGAGCGCCTGCACATACGCTTCGTCTGACCCCTCGCCCTCGTAGGTGTCGCCGATGAACAGGCGCGCATCAGCTCTGAACGGGCTCTGGGGATAGTTGTCCCGGATCTGGACGAAGTACTCACGGGCGATGGCCCAGTTCTCGTCTTCCATGGCCTGGGTGCCCCGCTCGAACAGAATCCGATCCGCCTCGAGCTGTGGCACCGGGATCTGGGCGTCGCCACCGCCGCATGCCACCGTGACAGCGGTCAGCGCGAGCACTGCCGCAGCCGGTCCTGATTTCATCATCTGGGTCATCCTGCCGTACCGGTGTCGACGATCCAACGATACTCCGCGGCGATACCCTCCGCCAACGTCACCGTGGGGGCAAACGCCAGCGCCTCGCGCGCCGCGGTCGTGTCCGCATAGGTGTCGCGCATGTCACCTTTCTGCACCTCGAGCCGTTCGAGGCGGGGCGTTTGGCCGGTGCACGCTTCCATGAGTTCCAGCACATGGTTCATCGACACCCGGGAGCCGCCACCGATGTTATAGACGCGCCCCGGCTCTCCCTGGACGGCGGCGGCGTGGGTCGCGGCCGCCGCGTCGGCGACGAATGTGAAATCGCGGGTCTGTTCCCCGTCACCAAACAGCGGGATTGGTCGGTCGGCCACGATGGCGCGCAAGAAGCGATTGAAGGCCATATCGGGACGCTGGCGAGGTCCATAGACGGTGAAGTAACGCAGTGACACCGTCGGCACCGCGTGCCCGACCCAATAGAGATGGCACAAATGCTCGGCCGCCAGCTTCGTGACGCCGTAGGGCGACACGGGTTGGGGCCGCTGGCTCTCCTGCATCGGGATGGCCGCGTCGTCCCCGTAGATCGATGAACTCGACGCGTAGACCACTCGCTCGAGGTCGGTGCGGGCACAGGCTTCGAGCAGCACCTGCGTCGCCTCCACGTTGCACGCGGTATAGACGGCAAAGTCGGCGCCCCAGCTCTTGCGCACGCCGGCCTGCGCCGCGAGATGAAAGACATGCGTGCGATCCGCTAGCAACTCGTCGAGCGGCGCATCCTGCACCCGCTCTTCGACGAATCGGAACCGGGGGTGACGCCGAAACTCGGCAAGGTTGGCGTCCTTAAGCTCACGAGCGTAGTAGTCGGTGAAGCAATCCAGGCCGATC
>CAJWMX010000565.1 GCA_913043805.1 uncultured Acidobacteriota bacterium
TGAGCCGATGACGATGCAGCTGATACCGCGCCTTGGCGTACTCGTTCTCGGGGTATCGACGGTTGGCGCCGTCGCCGCGGCGCAGCCGGCGGCGCTGCCCGCGAGACCCCTTCCTTCCGACCCGGTCGTGTTCGAGACCGCCCAGGTGCCCCAGGTGCGTGTCGTCGTGGTCACCGATGGGCTGGAGCATCCCTGGGGCATGGCCTTTCTACCCGGTGGCGGCCTCCTGGTGACCGAGCGGGGCGGACAGCTTCAGCTCGTGCGAGAGGACGCGGTCGGGGCGACGCCGATCGCCGGTGTGCCCGACGTGCATGCGCGAGGGTTGGCCGGCCTGATGGACGTGGCGCTACATCCGGCGTTTGCCGAAAACCGTCTGGTCTACCTGACGTACTCGAAGCCGGGAGATGAAGGCGTGCGGGTGGCGCTGGCTAGGGGGCGGCTCGACGGGACCGCGCTCCAAGGAGTCGAAGACATCTTCGTGTCGGACCTCCTGCGTGCCGACGGCACGGCGGCTTCCCGTCTGGCGTTCGACGATGAGGGCTTCCTCTACATCACGGTCGGCGGAGCATTCCGGTATGGCGCTTCGAATATCGGCGCTCGCGCCCAGGACCCGAACGACACGGTAGGGAAGCTGCTGCGTCTGACCGACGACGGAGGAGTGCCGCCCGACAACCCGTTCGTAGGCCGAGCCGGCCACCGGCCGGAGATCTACTCGCTGGGGCATCGCAATCAACTCGGGTTGACCATCCACCCCGAGACCGGCGCGGTGTGGGCCCACGAGAACGGCCCGCTTGGCGGCGACGAGGTGAATCTGATCCGCGCCGGCGGAAACTACGGTTGGCCGGTGGTGTCCTACAGTCGGGACTATTCGGGCGGCCGGGTGGCCGAGCGGACCTGGCAGGAAGGGGTGGCGGGTGCCGAGATCGTCTGGTTGCCTGCGATCGCCCCGTCGGGCATGGTCTTCTATGATGGCGACCGATTCCCCGCCTGGCGAGGCAACTTGTTCGTTGGCTCGCTCCGGATCGGTGGCGTCCGTAACACCGGACACCTCCAGCGGATCGTCTTCAACGAGCAGGGGCATGAGGCCCTCCGGGAGTCGCTTCTCGTCGACCTGCGTCAACGGATCCGCGACGTGCGACAGGGGCCCGACGGCTTGCTGTATCTCCTGACCGACGCCGACAACGGCGCCCTGCTGCGCGTCGAACCGGTCAACTAGGGGCCTGGACCCCCCTGCACCCTGGATCATGAGCCGCTCGCGGTCGCCTGTCGTCGCCCGCCGGCTGACGGCGCACGTCGAAGCAATACGTGCGTGTGAGGCCTGTCCGGACATGCACCGGCCCGCGGTCAGTGGTGGGCCGGTCGTCAGCAAGGTCCTGCTCGTCGGGCAGGCGCCCGGTGACCGGGAGCCAGTCATAGGCCGTCCGTTTGCCTGGACCGCCGGACGCACGCTGTTCGGGTGGTTCGACGAGGCGTGCGGGCTGACCGAGGCGCAGTTCCGAGCCAGCATCTACATGGCCGCCGTCTGCCGATGCTTCCCGGGCAAGAAGCCTCGGGGTGGGGATCGGGTGCCGACCCGTCAGGAGGTGGTCACCTGCGCGAACTGGCTCGAGGCGGAGTTCGAGATCCTCCAGCCCCACCTGATCATTCCGGTTGGCAAGCTCGCGATCGAGCGGTTCATCCCCTACTCCGGGCTGGGCGATGCCGTGGGGCGGCGTTTCTCGGTCCGGGTGTCGGGTGGTGAGGCGGATCTGATTCCGCTGCCGCACCCGTCGGGAGCCAGTCCCTGGCCCCGTATGGAGCCGGGGCGTACGCTGTTGAGGAAGGCGATGGGGTTGATCGCCGGTCACCCGGCGATCAACGCCCTTCGTGCCGAGTGACTACTTGGTATTCGAGTAGATCCGGGTCGACCGGGCTCCTCGCGCGCGGTCGGACCAGACTACCCACGGTGGGTAGTCCGGCCGCGAGTCGTCCGCCCGGTCGGGGTCGGATTACTACTTCGTATTCGAGTAATCCGAGGAGCTCATCCAGTACTGCTCGATGGAGATGGGCACCGGATACTTCGCCAGCAGCGCTTCCCACGCGGGGTCAGCGGCGAAGTCGGCCCACACCTGGCGGCGGTGTTCCATGTCGCGGTAGGCGAGCATCCAGACGAGGGTGTTCGGATTGTCGAGACGCTGCCAGACGGCGACCACTTCTGCCCCGTGCTTCTCGAAGATGGCGACCTCTTCCTCGCGGAAGCGCTGGTGCAGGGTGTTGATGTCGCCACCACGCTCCGGGTCGGCCGTGTACATCCGCAGCTCGTAGCAGCGGGCGTCCTCACCCACGTTCTGCTGGAAGTCGCTTGGCAGCTGGCCCTTGGGGCCGCAGGCGTCCGGCGGGCCCTGGGCCTGGGCCGTCCCGGCGAAGCTGAGGCCAACCACGATACTCAGGGCGAAAAGCACTCTCTTCATGTCTATCCCTTTCCTGGATCTGTTGCCGGCAAGCCGGCGCTCGTGCGAACCGTCAGCGGCCGCAACAGGACGTGATGTCAACGGCCCATTATAGGGGAGTCGACGGGGGCTGTGTCGCCGATTCAGGCGGGTCGGGGCTGGCCCAGTAGTACGCTCGCGTCCGGAGACGGT
>CAJWMX010000566.1 GCA_913043805.1 uncultured Acidobacteriota bacterium
ATCGGCGCTTGATCCACCAGCGTCACGTCGGTGATCAGCTCGGCGCCATCGAGCTGGTCGTGCGCGCCCACCGGCTTGTCCCAGCCGCCCTTGGCCCGCTTCACCGCCGCGTAGATGACGTCGTGCACCAGAGTGGACTTGCCGGATCCGCTGACGCCGGTAATGACCGTCAGCGTATTGAGCGGGATCTGAACGTCGATGCCCTTCAGGTTGTTGGCACGTGCGCCCGACACCTGCAGCGACAACGGCGCATGCTTCCGGCGAGTCGAGGGAAGCGGGATCTTCAGGTCGCCGCGGAGGTACTTCGCGGTCAGCGACTGTGGCTCTTCGAGCAGCGACTCGACCGACCCCGAGTGGATGATGCGCCCCCCGCGCACGCCGGCGCCGAGACCGAGGTCGACCACTACGTCGCCCATCTTGATGGTGTCGGCGTCGTGCTCGACCACCAGCACCGTGTTCCCCTGGTCGCGCAGCTGCTTCAGGATGGCAATGAGCCGCTCGTTGTCTCGCGGATGGAGACCGATGGACGGCTCGTCGAGGACGTAGAGCGTACCGACCAGAGCCGACCCGAGCGCGGTGGCCAGGTTGATTCGCTGGGCTTCTCCGCCAGACAGGGTCGACGACAGACGGTCGAGGGTCAAGTAGCCAAGTCCGACGTCACGAAGAAAGGAGAGTCGCCGGGTGATCTCGAGCACCACCCGGTCGGCCACCGTCTGTTCCGCGTCTGTGAGGTTCAGCCCATCGAAGAACGCGGCTGCCTCGCCCACCGTCAACCCGCAGACCACGTCGATGGCCTGCTCCCCCACCTGCACGTCTCGCGCCTCCTGGCGCAGGCGGGTGCCCTGGCAGGTCGAGCAGGTCATGTAGCCGCGATAGCGGCTCAGGAAGACCCGGACGTGTACCTTGTATTTCTTTCGCTCCAGCCCGGCGAAGAACCCCTTGATGCCGGCGAAGCCAGCGCCGTCGCCGTCCACGACGAACTGCCGCTCTTCGTCGGACAGGTCCTGCCAGGGCACGTTCACCCGCACCCCGCCGGCCTTGGCGGCCCGTTTCAGATCGGCCAGATGCGAGCGATAGTGCGGCTTCGTCCACGGCTCGATGGCGTTCTGCTGGATCGACTTGGTCTGGTCCGGTACGACCAGCGACAGGTCGAGCTCGATGACGTTGCCGAATCCGTGGCAGGTGGAACAGGCGCCAAACGGGCTGTTGAACGAGAACAGTCGCGGCTGAGGCGGCTCGTAGACGATGCCGCACTTACGACACTCGAACCGCTCGCTGAACCGATGGGTGATCGCGCCATCGTCGTTCAGTTCGACCGCGAACGCCGAACCGCCGCCTTCCTGATAGCAGGTCTCGATCGAGTCGGTGACCCGACCAGCCAGGTCGGGACCGACTTTGATCCGGTCGACCACCACCTGCAGCCGTTCGGCCTCGGCAAGCGTGGTGTGGGCCGCCTCGTCCAGGTCGTCGAAGGCGACTGCCTGGCCGTCCAGGATCAACCGCCGGAACCCACGCTTGCCCAAAGTCCGAATAGCCGCCTCGACCCGCGTGCCCTCGTCCTCGGCCTGGACCACGCTCTCGACGGGAGGCTCGTCCTCGGCCGCCTGCTTGGGCGCCGCCGGCTTCCGCCCACGCTTCTTCTTGGCCGGCTGCTCCTGGGCCACCATCGGAAAGTCGAACCCGAGGAGCAACCGTGTCCCTTCCGGGAGCGCCAGCAGCTGGGTGGCCACCGCCTCGGCCGACTCGCGTTCGACCTCGTCCCCACACTGCCGGCAGATGGTCCGCCCCACCCGCGAGAACAGCAGCCGGAGGTAGTCGTGGATCTCGGTGGTCGTCCCGACCGTCGACCGGGGATTGCGGACGCTGTTCTTCTGTCGAATCGCGATGGCCGGACAGATGCCGTCGATCTCGTCGACGTCCGGCTTCTCCATCCGCTCGAGGAACTGGCGCGCGTAGGCCGAGAGCGACTCGACGTACCGCCGCTGCCCCTCGGCGTAGACCGTGTCGAAGGCGAGCGACGACTTCCCCGAGCCGCTGACGCCGGTCACGACGATCAGCTTCCCCGTGGGCAAGGTCAGATCGACGTCCTTGAGATTGTGGGTCCGGGCCCCTTTGATGACGATGTGCCCGTTACGGCTGGCCGGCGACTCTGACATGGTGTGACTCGGTGCCGAATTCCGGTGGCACCCGAATCCCCCATCGTAACGCGAGGTCAGCGTGGAGGTCCAACGGCGGTGCATAATCACCCACACGCGAACCAACGTCAGGAGACGCGATGCGCACGCAGCCCTCGCCGTCGTTCGGTGCCCTGGTCGCCTTCCCGCTGATGCTGCTGGCCGTCAGTGCGGTGGGGCCGGCTGACGCGCAAGAGGTGGCGATCACGCCCGTCACCGACGCCGAACTGCAGAACCCACCCCCCGAGGATTGGCTGATGTGGCGGCGCACGCTGAACAGCTGGGGCTACAGCCCGCTGGATCAGATCAACCGGACCAACGTGGCCGATCTGAGGCTGGTCTGGACGCGGGCGCTCCATCCCGGCCTCCAGCAGGGCACGCCGCTGGTCCGAGACGGTGTGTTGTTCATGCCGAATCCGGCGGACGTCATCCAGGCGATTG
>CAJWMX010000567.1 GCA_913043805.1 uncultured Acidobacteriota bacterium
CCGGGCACCGCGGCCCCGGAGCCACGTTGGTGCTGACCGAGCGGTTCACGCTGACCGACGCCAACACGATCGACTATCAGTTCACGGTGGAGGATCCGGAGACCTACACCCAGCCCTATACGGTCG
Source organism: uncultured Acidobacteriota bacterium (assembly GCA_913043805.1). Classification (GTDB taxonomy): domain Bacteria; phylum Acidobacteriota; class Vicinamibacteria; order Vicinamibacterales; family UBA8438; genus UBA2994. Next base: position 127 of record CAJWMX010000567.1, read on the forward strand.
CGATTCCGATGGACCGGTCGGCCCCTGACGTGGTGCTCTTCGAGTACGCCTGTCACGAGGGCAACTACGGGATGACGAACCTGTTGCACGCGGGCCGCGCCGACGAGGCCCAGGCACTGGAACTGGCCGGGCTCGTGTCGGAACAGCGGAAGAATGCCGGTCATCCCGGGGTTCGCGAGCCGGCCGTACCCTTCGTTCCGTAGCGAAATTGGGATCCTCTTTCAACTCTTCGAAAGCAGACCAATGACCAGCCAGCGATCCTTCTTTTTCTGCCTGACGGTGGCCGTTACCCTCGCCGGAGCGGCGCCGGCCGAGGCGCAGTGGACCCCGAAGCGACTGGCGGCCGACTCGGCTGAACTGCCTCGGACGCCGTGGGGCAGCCCTGACTTCCAGGGGTTGTGGAACAACTCCACGACCACGCCGCTCGAGCGGCTCACGGCCGAAGAGCAGGCGCAGAGTCGTCGGGCGCAACAGGCGGTCATCGAGGCCACCGGGGGCACCGGCGCCGGCTGGCTGGAGCAGGCGGGGCGGATCGAGCGCGAGTCGCTCATCGTCGATCCGCCCGACGGCCGGATCCGGATGACCGAGGAGGGCGTCCAGCGGCTCATCGAACGTGAGAACGCTCGTGTCGGTCGCGGCGAGGCCGATTCCTGGCTCGACCGCAACAGCTGGGAGCGGTGCATCTCGCGGACGCTGCCCACCGCGATGATCCCGACGCTCTACAACGCGAACTACCAGATTTTCCAGACGCCGGATCACTTCGTGATCATGATGGAGATGATTCACGAGGCGCGCATCGTGCCCCTCGACGGTCGTCCCCCGACGTCGGACAACATCCGCCAGTGGCTGGGTGACGCGCGTGGCTACTGGGACGGGGACACCCTCGTGGTCGAGACCACGCACTTCAACTCGCGGCTCGACGGTGGCGACTATCAGCCATCGCACGTCACTCCGACCGGACCCAGGGGTTCGGGTGAGACGCTGAAGGTGACCGAACGGTTCACCATGACCGATGCGAACACCATCGACTATCAGATCACCGTCGAAGACCCCAAGACGTTCGCCTTGCCCTACACGGCCGCCATCCCGATGTCGCGGTCGGCAGCCGACGTAACGTTGTTCGAGTACGCCTGCCACGAGGGGAACCACGCGATGATCAACCTGCTCAACGCCGGCCGCGCCGACGAGCAGCTCGCCCTCGACGCCGCCGCCCTCGTCTCCGAGCAGAGAAAGGCCGCCGGCCACCCGGGTGTACGTGAACCCGCGGTACCGTTCGCCTCCATACCGCCACAACCCTAAGGGCGCCAGCAGTAGCGGCGGAACCCAGCGCTACTGCCAAGCTGTAGTTCGTGCGTTTCCTGCGGACTACAGCCGTTTGCGCCGATTCCCGAGCGTTAACAGAACTTTTTTGTCGCCACCTACGTTTCCCCTGTAGAACGCCCAACTCGCCTGGTTCACTGTCCGGGCAGGGAGGAAACGAGATGCGTAAGTGGTCCACGCTTCGGTCGGCGCTGGCGGTGGTGCCGGTCACCTTTTCGAGCGCGTGCATGCTCGGCCTGGCCAGCGTGCAGGGCTCTGGCAACATCATCACGCTGCAGCTGGACTTGTCCGGGTTCACCGAGGTCTCGGCCAGTCACGGCGCCCGCGTCAACGTCATCCCCGGCGACACGCACGACGTGACGGTGCGGATCGACGACAACCTGGAGGACCACATCCGGGTGGAGGTCGACGGGAGTCGGCTCGAGATCGGGATGGCCTCGAGGATCAGTCTCGGGCGGACTCACTACGAGGTCGATGTCACGATGCGCGACCTCGACGGCGTGACGGCCAGTGGCGGCTCGCGCACGAACGTCTCCGGATTCAGCATTGATCATCCTGTCGAGGTCAGTGCGTCAGGCGGGGCCAGAGTCGAGGACGAGCTCAGTGCTGCCAACCTCTCGCTGTCGACCTCTGGCGGCTCGCGCACGGAGCTGCGTGGCGACGGAGCGTCGGTACGGATCAGCAGCAGCGGCGGGAGCCGTGCCAATCTGTCCGGCTTCGCGGCCCAGGATGTGGAAGTTTCGATGAGCGGCGGCGCCCGTGCCGACGTGATGGCCACGAGCTCGCTCACCGGCCGGGTCAGCGGCGGAGCGTCTCTCGTATACGACGGCTCGCCGGGGACGGTCGATGTGGGACGGAGCGGCGGCGGGCGCGTCCAGTCACGCTGAGTCGCCTGCTGGTCTCAGCGCCCGCAGCTGCGCTACAATCGGCCCCGACCCCGCACGACAGGCCCATGCGAAGATTCGCGGTCGCCGTCGCCGTCTCGCTGCTGGCCATCGTGGCGCCGACTGCCGCGGCTCAGCAGCTCGCCGATCTCATACCCTCTCCAATCGGGGTGTCTCCGGCCGATCCCGCGCTCAGCGGGATCATCCTGGACACGGTGGTGCCGATGAGTCCGGTGTCCACGCTGACACCTCTGTTGCCACTGCCTTCGCAGCCAGCGAG
>CAJWMX010000568.1 GCA_913043805.1 uncultured Acidobacteriota bacterium
CATGGCCAGCTGGTCGCGGGTGATGCCCGCGTTGTTGACCAGGATGTCGACCCGACCGAACTCAGACAGGACCCCGCCGACGACCTCATCGACCTGAGCGCGATCGGTCACGTCCAGCGAGACGGCCGAGGCCACGCTACCAGCCCCCTGAATCTCGTCGACGACGGCGTCCGCATGGTCCCCTCGCGCCGCCGCCACGACCTTCGCTCCGCTGGCGGCCAGGCGCAACGCCACCGCGCGACCGATGCCTCGCGAGGCGCCGGTCACCACCGCGACCCGCCCGTCCAAACTGCTCATCCTCGAACCGTCAGGCACTCGTCAACGCCGAGACTGCCTGCTCCACTCCATCCGGGTCGCAGACCGACATCACGCGCGCCTCGCGATCGATTTTCCGGATGAGCCCGCTCAGTACCGAGCCAGGACCTACCTCAACATACGTGTCGACGCCTTCCGATGCAAGACGGCGCACGACCTGCTCCCACCGAACCGGGGCGGTGACCTGCGCCACCAGCGCCTCGACAGCGGACGCGCCATCCCGCTTCGGCTCGGCATCCAGGTTCGCTATGACCGGCACGGCGGGGTCGGCCACCACCAGCCCGCGAAGCTCCGGCGCCAGTCGGTCCTGGGCCGGCTGCATCAGCGCGCAGTGGAACGGCGCGCTCACCGGCAGCGGCATCACCCGACGCGCGCCGAGCTGCTTGGCGCGCGCCCCGGCTCGTTCCACCGCCGCGGTGGCGCCGGCGATCACGACCTGTCCGGGCGCATTCAGATTCGCCGCGCTGACCACGGCCCCGTCGGCCGCCTCGTCGCACGCGGTGGCCACGCCGTCGGCGTCGAGCCCGAGAATGGCCGCCATGGCCCCCTCGCCCACCGGCACCGCCTCCTGCATGTAGCGGCCCCGGTTCCGTACCGTCCGCAACGCGTCGCCGAAGCCGAGGGTTCCGGCCGCCACGTGCGCCGAGTATTCGCCCAGGCTGTGGCCGGCCACGAAGTCGGGGCGCACCCCACGCGCGCCGAGCGCGCGAGCCGCCGCGGTCGAGACAGCGACCAGCGCGGGCTGCGTGTTCTCTGTGAGACGGAGCTGATCTTCAGGCCCTTCGAAGCACAGCGTCGTCAGAGGCGTCCCAAGGGCCGCATCGGCCTGCTCGAAGGCCTCCCGACTCTCTGGCAGCTGCTCGGCGAGCGCCTGCCCCATCCGGACTTTCTGCGAGCCCTGTCCTGGAAACACGAACGCGATCATCAGGCCTGTCTACCCTTTCCCGATTCGCAACCGTCCGGCGAGGCCGCCGACACGAGCTCGGTCCGAATCTGGCCAAGCACGTCTTCGTCGGCCAGTCGGTGGGCCAGCGACACGGCATTACGCACCGCTTTGACCGACGACCGTCCGTGCCCGACGACGCACAGCCCCGCGACCCCGAGCAGCGGCGCGCCTCCCACCTCCGAATAGTCCACCCGCCGACGAAAGCGCTCGTGCGCCGGTCGCGACAGAAGCGCTCCGATTCGTGTCGTCGTGCTGCGGTCCAGTTCCTCCCGAAGATACGACTGGACCACTTCGACCAACCCTTCGCCAACCTTCAACGCCACGTTGCCCGTGAATCCGTCACACACGATGACATCGGCGTGGCCGCCAAACAGATCTCGCGCTTCCAGGTTCCCGATGAACCGCAGGCCACTGGCTTCCAGCAGCCGATGCGCCTCACGAGTCAGGTCGTTTCCCTTGATCGCTTCTTCGCCGATCGACAACAACCCGACACGCGGCTCGGCGACACCCAGCACCGCCTTTGCATAGGCGACTCCCATCGCCCCGAACTGCAACAGATGCGACGGCCGACACTCGACATTGGCGCCGGCATCGAGCAACACGGCCCGGCCGTCAGCCGAGGGTACCGTCGTCGCCAGGGCCGGCCGCTCGACGCCGGGCAGCCGCCCCAGCGTCTTGTGCGCCGCCAGCACCGTCGCCCCGGTGTTGCCGGCACTGAACAGACCCACGGCCTCTCCACCAGCGACCAGGTCCGAGGCTACCCGCACCGCGGCCGCCGGCTTGCGGCGCAACACGGCAGCTGGCGGCTCATCCATCGCCACCGCGTCGGGGGCCGGCACGACGCTGACGTCGAGCGAGCCGGCATCTGGATGCCGCTCGAGCTCTGCGATCAGCGAGTCTGCTGCCCCGACAAGCAATACCCCGAGGTCGACGCGCCGCACCGCCTCGAGCGCCCCGTCGACGACGTTTCTCGGAGCGAAATCACCGCCGGTCGTATCAACAGCGACCCGGGGTCTACGAGCAGACGCCCGCCCGGTGGAACCGGAGCGAACAGCGGGAGGGATCAGACTTCCTTCACCGGTCGCACCTGGCGGCCCCGGTAGAACCCGCAGTGGGGACACACCTGGTGTGACGGCTTCCGCTCGTGGCACTGCGGGCACTCGCCAAGCGTGATCGGATCCAGATTCTGATGGGTCCGGCGCTTCGCGGTGCGCGCCTTTGAGTGCCGGCGCTTCGGATTGGCCATGCTCGAACGTCCTTTCTTACCCGGCCACGAACGACACGGTCAGCGTTCAACCGCGCGGCCCGCGTCGGGACCACGTTTACTGATCCAACAAACTCTTGA
>CAJWMX010000569.1 GCA_913043805.1 uncultured Acidobacteriota bacterium
CGAAGCCGGCAGCGCCGGCGAGCCGGACGAGGTCGTCGCCTTCGATGAGATGGTTCAGGTGCCAGCCGCGTCGGAACGCCTCGACGGTGCGGACCGCCTGCCCAGACGCAGCCGGTCGTCGGAAGTCGTCGCAGACGAGGAGCCGTCCGCCGGGGCGGATCAGTCGGGCACAGGTGGCGAAGAACGCCTCCGGATCCGGAGCGTGGACGAAGGATTCGATGGCGTAGGCGAGCTCGACGGAGGGCACCGAGTCGGGCGGAGTCGAGAAGTCGGCCTCGAGGCACGTGAGCCGGTCAGCGAGGTCGTGCGCGTCGATGCGGCGGCGGGCGTGGGCGACCTGCACCGGGCTGACCGTGAGTCCGATCCCACGCATGGGGTGACGTTCGGCCAGGTAACACAGGCTGGCGCCGACCCCACAGCCGAGGTCCAGCACCATCGGCGGGTGGTCGGCTCGCGCGAGCTCGTCGAGCGCCTCACCAATGCGCCGTTCGACGTAACGGAACGCGTCGGCCGCCTCCGTGACCCCCGGCGCCCACACCGCGCGGTGCAGCGCGCCCACCGTGCCGCCCTGGCCATGGGCGACGAAGTCGTCGGTGTGACGGTCGTAGTAGCGGCCGACGTCCGCCGCGTCGAACTCAGCCATCGTCGAGTCTGGCGTAGACGTCGCCCGAGCGGACCTGCCCGGCCGGTGACCGCAGGGCGTCGAGGAGACGGTCGGCGGTCAGCCAGTCCCGGCTGACCAGGGTGTAAGACTCGCCCGGCGACCAGTTGTAACGATACGTGCCGAGGGTGGCCAGCCGGTTCATGCAGGCCGACGCGTAGTCGAGGGCGCCGGGGAGATACTCGAACGACACTGCGGGGACCGCCTCGGTCAGCCCGGCCAGCACCTCCGGCTCGGCCCCTTCGACGTCCAGCTTCACGAACCGTGGGCGTCCGTAGCGGGTGATCAGTTCGTCGAGCGTGACGGCGGGGACGTCGATGGCGCGGTTCCAGCTGACCTCGGCGAAGACCGGGTCCTGCTCGCGTGCCTCCCGCCAGTCGTGGGCCGTCGTGGTCATCGTCGGGGCCAGGTCGCTGATCGCCAGCTGGATCCGGCCGGGCCGATTCGCCGCCGCGGCCTCGACCACCTCGACCCCTGGCGTCTGCCCGACGATCCAGCGGAGCAGCCGGGCGACATCAGGTTGCGGCTCGAGCGCAATCACGCGGCAGCCGAGCTGGGCCAGCGCCCGGGTGCGGTTGCCCACATGGGCGCCCAGGTCGAAGACGAGGTCATCCGGGCCGGCGAAGGTGCGATACAGCCGCCGGAGCCGGCGTTGCCGCAACGGGATCCCGTGGTAGACCGCCAGGGATCGCGCCAGGCTCAGCGAACGTCGAACGGCGGCGAGCGTCGGCATGCTTGTTCATTCTGTGGGCGACCGCGGCCAGTTACAATGCCGGCATGTGCGTCGTCGCGACCGGGCCCACCCGCGCTGCTCGGTGGTCGCCGGGCTGGCTGGCCGTGCCGGCGGCGCTGCTCTTGCTGAACGTCTCCCTGACCTTCGCGAACATCTGGCCAACCCCGGGGATCCGGTTGACGGCCGAGCTCTCCCTCGAGGCATGGGGCGCCGTGCTCCTGATGACCCTGGTTCGTCGCTGGTTCGATGGCCCCTGGCCGCGGGTGGCGTCGGTGGCCGGGGGGCTCTGGCTCGCGCTGGTCGTGGGGCGTTATGTCGAGGTCACCAGCCGCGCCCTGTATGGGCGGGACGTCAACCTGTACTGGGATCTCAGACACCTGCCGAGTGTCGGGGCGATGTTCGCCGAGGTGGCGAATCCCTGGGTGAAGGCGGGTGTTCTGCTCGCGGCGATTGTCGGGCCCGTGCTGGCGTTCGTTCTCTTCAGGCGCGCCTGGACCACTCTGGTGGACGCGGCTCGCACGCCTCGCCTGCGTGACGGTATCGCGGTGGTGGCGACGCTGGCGGTGTCGGCCGGGTTGGCAGCCCGGGTGGGTGGCGCCGAGGTCGGCATCGGCGTGGCCGAGCCGGTGGCCCCGGTGTTTGCCCGAGAGCTGACCGAACTGGCCTATGAGGCGAGCGGGGCGGGGCTACGCGACCTCGGGCCGGCGCCGCGTCTTGACTCTGATCTCTCGCGCCTCGACGGGGCCGACCTGTTCCTGTTCTTTCTCGAGTCGTATGGAGCCGTCAGCTGGGAGCGTCCGGCGTTCGCCGAAGCCCTGGCGTCCAGACGCTCCGCGCTGAGCGCCGACATTGCCGAGACGGGACGGGGTGTCGTGTCGGCCTATGTCGATTCGACGACCTTCGGCGGCGAATCGTGGTTGGCCCATATCAGCCTGCTCTCCGGCACCGAAGTGCGCGACCAGAGCACCAACGCCCGGCTGTTGGCGCAGGAGCGGGACACGATGGTCAAGTTGTTCGGGCGGCGCGGCTACCGGACGACGGCCATCATGCCGGGGATGCTGGTGGCCTGGCCCGAAGGGGCGTTCTTCGGGTTCGACCGGATCTACGACCACGAAGCCATCGACTATCGGGGCCCGGAGTTCGGGTGGTGGTCGGTCAATGACCAGTTCGCGCTGGCCAGAGTGGACGAGACCGAGATCGCGCCCCGCTCGA
>CAJWMX010000570.1 GCA_913043805.1 uncultured Acidobacteriota bacterium
CGGAGGGCCGCAAAGCCGACCCCGCCAAGCCCGATGATGACGAGGTAGCGGCCCTCGGCTCGCGGCCGCACCTTCTTCACCGCGCCGTAGGCCGTCAACCCGGAGCAGGCGTAGGTACAGGCCAGCGTGATCGGCCGGTCCCCGAACTCGAACAGGTAGCGAACATCGGGCACAAGGACGTGATCGGCGAATCCGCCGTCGCGGGTAATGCCCAGCGCCCGGGACTCAGCGCACATGTGCTCCTGGCCACCGGTACAGAGATGGCAGACGCCACAGCCGATCCAGGGGTACACCACCCGGCGAGCCCCGAGGTCGACGGCGGCATCCGGCCCCTTGGCGACCACGGTGCCCGCAATCTCGTGACCAAGCGTCAGCGGCAGTTCCCGTCCCCGCGACAGGTCGAGACGCTTCCCGCCGCCCATGTTGAAGAACCCGTCACGCAGGTGCAGGTCGCTGTGACAGACTCCGCACGCCTCGACTTGGAGGAGTACCTCACCCCCGTGTGGCGCGGGGGTCTCGGCATCGACCCGCTCGAGCGGCTGACCGAATCGGGTGAGTTGGTAAGAGATCACGGGCTTTGGGCTTTGGCACGACTCAGCGATCGGCCTCCGCGGCGAGACGGTCGAGGGCGTCGCCGGTCACGCGATAGACGGTCCAGTCCTCCTGCGGGACGGCGCCGGCCTTGCGATAGGTACGGATGGCGTCCTCGTTCCAGTCGAGGACCGCCCACTCGAAACGGCCGCAGCCCCGTTCGCGGGCCAGCCCCGCAAGGTGCACGAGCAGCCGACGACCGATACCGCGGCCACGGTAGGGGGGCGACACATACAGGTCCTCGAGATACAGACCAGGCTTGGCGAGAAACGTCGAGAAGTTGTGGAAGAACAGAGCGAAGCCGGCCGGTTGGCCATCGAGCTCGGCCACCACCGCTTCGGCGCAGGGCCGCGCACCGAAGAGCGCCTGCCGAACGTCCTCTTCGGTCGCCGACACCTCGTGCAACAAACGCTCGTACTCGGCCAGTTCACGGATGAACCGAAGCACCACCGGCACATCCGCCTCAGTCGCGGCCCGGATCGTGGCCCGAGCCTCGGGGTCACTCATCCTGGTTGGCGCCCTCCTCGCCCAGCGCGGACGCCAGGTCCGAGATCAGGTCGTCGACCGCCTCGATGCCGATCGACAACCGGAGCAGGTCGTCGGGGACCGGCGTGCCCGGCCCCTCCATCGGGGCTCGATGCTCGACCAGACTCTCGACGCCACCGAGCGACGTGGCGTTCTTGAACAACCGCAATCGCCCGGCCAGCTGGCGAGCGGCCGTTGCGCCCCCGTGGGGACGGAACGACACCATCATCCCGAATCCCCCGGTCATCTGACGAGCCGCGACCTCGTGGCCCTGGTGCGAGACGAGGCCCGGGTAGAACACCTCGGCTACCGCCGACTGCGCGTCGAGCCATTCAGCGATCCGCTGCGCGCTCTCCGCCGATCTCGGCACACGCAGAAACAGGGTGCGCATCCCGCGCAGGAGCAGCCAGCACTCGAACGGGCCGAGTACGGCGCCACGGTAGCCCCGGTCGTGCGCGATCCGCTCCCATCCCTCGTCCCGTCTGGCCGTCACCAGCGCGCCCGCCAGCACGTCGGCATGACCGTTCAACTGCTTGGTCGCCGAGTGAAGCACCAGATCGGCACCGTGCGACAGCGGTCGGCAGAGAACCGGCGTCGCCACGGTCGAATCGGCGACCACCCTCGCGCCGGCCGCGTGTGCCAGCTCGACCGTCGCGGCAATGTCGGTGACTTCTCCGGTTGGGTTCGCCGGGGTCTCCACCCAGACGACGGAGGTCTGCCCCGGGCGCAACGCGCGCTCGAGGGCCCCGAGATCTCCTGGCGGCACGAGGTCGAGCGCGATGCGGTCCTTCTCGGCCAGCTCTTCGAGCCAGAGACGGATCGTCCAGTACATCCGGCGTGGCGCCACCACGTGCGACCCCGGCTCGAGCGTCTCGAAGAACGTGGTGGCCGCCGCCATGCCCGAACTGAACAGCAGCGCCGACTCCCCGCCCTCGAGACGAGCCAGCAGCGTCTCGGTCTGGTCGTAGGTCGGGTTGTGGTCCCGGGTGTAGGTTCGTCCGCCGGGGTAGCTGCCGTCGGGAGCCCGTTCGAAGGTGGCCGACGGGTGAATCGGCGGCACCACGGCGCGAGTGGCCTCGTCGATCCAGCCCAGCGCCTGGGCCGCCAAGGTGGACGGATGGTCGCGGGAGTCTGTCATCTCTAACGTCGACGGGCCGGGGCGCCGACAGCCGCCGTCAGGCCGAGGCGGGACCGATCTCGACCTTGATCTCCCGCCACTTGCCCTGGCGGAACCGTATCACGCTGAGACCGCAGCGGGTCATGTGGCCGACCACGATGGCAGTCCAGATGTGATGCGGCTCGAGGGCTGACACCGCCTGCACCACGGCGCAGATGCCGAGAGGGACGATGACCTGCGAGACGATCGAGATATAGAGCGGACTACGGGTGTCGCCGGTGCCTTGCAGCCCGCCGGTGTAGACGAGGGCCACGGTGATAAACAGACCCGACACCGCCAGGTAGCCAATCAAC
>CAJWMX010000571.1 GCA_913043805.1 uncultured Acidobacteriota bacterium
CGATCTGGACTGGTACGTCGTCGTCCTTCAGTAATCTTCTCTTGCCGCCGGAGCGGCAGCACCTTTGCAGTGATCCGGACCGGGACCCCAGTGTCCCGCACCTGTTTTCAGGCGGCCACGAGGCCTGTATGCTGCCGTCAACGGCTGTGCCGGCGAGTCGTCACGCTCGCCTGGCCAGGTCGCGGACCACGTTTCGAGATGACACCTGTCCTCGTCTGGCGTCGCCTCCTGGTGACGACCGGCTGCGCGGTGCTCCTGCTGGTCGCCGTCGCGCTGGCCGCTGAGTTCCTGCTGATCGGACGTACCGACACCGCCGCGCGTGAACGCGGGATCGATGAGCTGCGGGGCGAGATCGTGGCGCTCGATATGGCGTTGGCCGATCTCGCGCGCAGCCTGGCGGGTCGGTCTGAGGTGCGCGGCGGTATGGGGGGCGACCGTCCCGCGTCACGGCGGCTCTTCGAGGTGCTGCACGAGGTGTCGCTCGCCGAGGGCCGGCCCGATCTGGCCATCACCGTGTATGACCCCCGGGGGACACCGCGGGCGTGGAGCGGGCGCGGCGCCGCCTTGCCGACCGGGCGCCTCGGGTCGCGCACGACCGGCTTCGTCGAGGTACGGCAGAACGGACTCAGGCTCGTCCGCATGGAGCCGGTGGTCGATGCGACGCCGGGGGGCGCCGTGCGTCGATTGGGCGCCGTGGTGGTCGAACAGGTCCTGTCCGCCGCACGGGCCGAAGGTGGGGATCGAGGACCGTTCGTGCTGGAGACGTCGGTGGGGCGGGTGCGCGCCGCTCCCGCGGGACAAGGAACGAGCGGTGCCGAGATGGACCGTTTCTCCGTGGACGGTGCCGACGAGCGGCCCCTGCTCGACGCCACCATCAGCCTGGGCGACGTGGCCGAGACCCGTGCGCGGTGGCGCGAAGCGATCTCGTCGCTCGTCTGGCTTTTGGTGGCCTGTGCGCTGCTGGCGGCAACCGGCTTCGTGCTGGTGACCCGCGTTCCGGCCCGATACGTCCGTACGTTCTGGGTTGCGGCCGCCTCTATCGGCGCGGCGTGGGGCGCGCTGTGGCTGGCTGCCACGCCCGGGCGGTTCCCGCTCGCCATCCTGTCGGTCGACAGCTATACCTCGGCGCGGGTGCCGCTGTTCTTGCGAACGTCGGTCGACCTGCTGGTGGCCGGCGCGGCGCTGGCCGGACTGGTGGCCCTCGTCGCGGACCTGGTAAACCGGTGGCGATGGCACGGGCGGCCGGGGCGCGGCGGCGAGGGCCTCGAACTCATGCGCGTGGTCCTCTGGTCGCTCGGCGGTTTCGGCGGTGCGGTGCTGCTGCTCCGACTCCAGGATCTCTTGGTGCGTGACACCGTGGCCGCGGCGCGGGTCGATCTGATGCACACGGCGGTCGTCCCGGTGGATACGGCACGCGCGGCGATTCAGCTGGCGCTCGTACTGGCGACCGCGGCCACCATCTGGGCCGTCAGCCTGCTGCTCGGCGCGGTCGCGGCCGCGTGGCCGGTGGGATGGCTCCGCTGGCGCTGGTGGTGCCTCGGGGGCCTGGCGGCGAGCACGGCGGCCGCCGCCGGCCTAATTGGGCCGACACCGCTCATTCCCGCCCTGCTCATCGTCGGTGCCGCGCTCGGCCTGGCTTGGCGGTGGCGCCTGCTGATGACCTGGTTCCGGCGCACTGATCCGCTCGCCCGATCGCTGGTGCTGCCGGCTGCCGTGCTGCTGTCGATTCCGCCGCTCTATCTCGCGCTGGTGGAGGCAACCGACGAGGAGCGCCGTCGGCTCATCGCGGATGAGTATGCCGGGCTGACGGCCAACCATCCGTATGACCTGCAGGAACGCCTGGCCCAGACGCAGGCGCAGATCGATGCTATGCCCGACCTGGCTGGGCTGGCCTCCGCTGGCGCGGACACGTCGGGGCGTCAACTGGACACCGACCGGGCGTTCGGCATCTGGCAGCAGACGGCCCTGGCGTCGTCCCGGCTAACCTCGTCCGTCGAGCTGTATGATGCGACCGGGGTCCTGACCAGTCGGTTCGCGTTCAACATTCCCGAAGCCCTGAGCATTCCCGAGTACGCCTTGAATACCACGCAGTGGAGCGGGCAAGGGTGCGACTGGCTCGTGTTCGGCGAGGTTTCGCCGTTCGGATCAGAGGAGCGCCGCACGCTCCACGCCGAGCGGGCGATCTGCGCGCGCTCGCCATACGGCGACGAGGTGACGCTGGGTGGCGTCGTCGTCCACGTGGCGCAGGTCGACTACGAATCGCTCGCGTTCATTTCTCCGCGAAGCCCGTATGTCGAGCTTCTACGAGCCGAGACGGACGACGTGCCGACCTCGGCGCCCGGACATGGCGTCGAACTGGTCATCTATGGCTGGGGGCTGCAGCCGACGTTTGTGTCCGGACGGTCCGCCTGGCCGCTCGACGATGCGCTCTTTCAGCGGATCTACGGCTCCCGTGCGCCGTTCTGGACCCGACTACAGAAGGACGGTGTGGACTACCGCGTGCACGTCATCAACGACCGAGCCGGCATCTACGCGCTGGGTTACCCGGTCCACACCCCGTTCGATCACCTCCTGCATCTGGCCGA
>CAJWMX010000572.1 GCA_913043805.1 uncultured Acidobacteriota bacterium
CGCCTTCTATACGCCCACCAGCTTCGGCACGCCGCTAGCCGAGGGCAAGGAGACGCGCCAGTTCGACGGGCGCGGGTATGTGCTCGAGACCGGCCTCCGCTCGGACGTCTCGCTCGTCCGCGCGTGGAAGGCCGACACCGACGGCAACCTGATCTACCGGATGGCCGCGCGGAACTTCAACCCACCGATGGCTGAAGCGGGCCAGACGACGGTCGCCGAAGTGGAAGAGATCGTCCCCGCGGGCGGTCTCGATCCGGACCACATCCACACGCCCGGCATCTACGTCGACCGCGTGGTTGTGGGTGAAGACATGGAACCGATCGTCGAAGTGCGTCGTACGCGGAGTGAGTGATGGCGCTGAATCGAGAACAGATCGCCCGGCGGGCCGCGCAGGAGATCACCGACGGCAGCTACGTGAACCTGGGCATCGGCATCCCCACCCTGTGCGCCAACTTTCTGCCCGAGGATGTGCAGATCATGCTGCACAGCGAGAACGGCATCCTCGGGGTCGGTCCCTATCCGACCGAGGACGAGGTGGACGCCAACCTGACCAACGCCGGCAAGGAAACCGTGACGGTCGTCCCCGGGGCCAGCTTCTTCAGCAGCGCCGAGAGCTTCGCCATGATCCGGGGCGGGCACGTCGACCTGGCCGTGCTGGGCGCGATGCAGGTGTCGGCCACCGGCGATCTGGCCAACTGGATGATCCCCGGCAAGATGGTGAAGGGGCCAGGCGGGGCGATGGATCTGGTCTCGGGCGCCAAGAAGGTGCTGGTCGTCATGGACCATGTCGCCAAGAACGGCTCTCCGAAGATCCTCGACGCCTGCACGCTCCCGCTCACCGGTCAGGGCGTGGTCGACACCGTGGTCTCCTCCTTCGGCGTGTTCCGCGTCGAGCAGGACGGAATGCACCTGACCGAACGTGCCCCGGGGGTCAGCGTGGATGAGATCCGCGCCGCGACCGGGGCCGAGCTGAGAGTCGACGGCGACGTGCCGGAGATCGCGGTCTAGCCACCTGTCGCCGATGCCTGACCCTGCCTGGAGCCGACGTCGAGTGCTGGCCGCGCTGGCCGGGGTGGCGGGCGTTGCCCCCTTCGTCAGCGGCGACCGGAGCGAGGCGGGCGACGCCACCGTGCTCCGGTATACGGCGCACGTCCCGAACTCCCACGCCATCTACACCCGCGTGTTCGTGCCCTGGGCCGAGATCGTCGCGGAGCGTTCGAGCGTCGACTTACTGGGACTGGCAGCGCGGCTCTTGGCGGCTGTCAGGACCGTCGCGGTAGGTCTTGTGGCAGTGGGTGCAGGATTCGTTGACGTAGTTCACCGCTTCCCAGACGCCGTCCCAGTTCTCTTCCCGCGCAGCGTTGAGCGCGTTGGTGGCCGACTCTTCGAGCAGCCGGGCCCCTTCGATGTAGGCGGCGTCTGCGACCGGGACCGTCTCACCGTTGTCGCAGACCCGGCCCTCGATCAGGGCAAGCTTGGCGCCATCGGCCAGCGAGGCCGCCGCGCCAGCCACCTCGGGCCAGCCACGATAGATGGCGGCGAACCGAGAGGACGCGGAACCGATGAGCGCCGAGACGGCATCTCTGGTGTCGGAGTCCATCTCCGGTACCGGCACAGTACCAGGCTCGACGGCCTGTGCGTCGAACAGCTTGTTCGCGTTCACGAACATGATGCCCCGCATCAACTCGGCGAGATTCCCGATCGGCTCCTCGCTGACTCCCTGGGCCAGAGCCGCACCGGGAACCAGCGCCACCGACAACACCAACACGCTCACGAATCGCTTCACACTACACCTCCAAACACAGCGAACTCACATCGTATCAGCGCCATGGGCGCAGACGCTCTGAACAATTCCTGAAGCCAAGCATAGAGACAATAGAGGATTTATGGCCGCCGATCCACCGGTGGACGGGATCTCAGAGGCGTCGCTCCAGCTGGTCGACGTAGCCACGACGAGCCAAAGTCTCGGGAGACCGTCCGTCCGCCCGCGATGCTAGACTGCGCCCGACCATGCCACGCATCGAGTTGTCAGAGGTCCTGGGCGCGCTGTCGGGTGTCGCCGACCTGGGAGTAGGTGCGCCAGCGGAAACCGGCATCGGGGCAGCCTTGCTGGCCGGACGGCTGGGCCGCCGGATGGGCGTGCCCGAGGCCGAGTGGACGAACCTGTTCTACGCCAGTCTGCTCCGGTTCATCGGCTGCTTGGTGGCCGTACCCGAAACGATCGGCCTCTCGCTCGGCGACGTGCACGGCTACCAGCGGGCGCTTGCTCTGGCCGATCTGGGCAATCAGGACGACATTCTGGCCAGGCTCGACGCCGAGATGGCCACCGACCAGCCGGCCGCGGACCGTCGAGCCTCGATCAACACCATCGGCGGCCTGCTCGACGACGTCGACGTGATGGGCGGTGTCAGCAGGAGCCACTGCGACCTGGCGGCCCAGCTGGCGCGCGACGTGGACCTTCCGCCGGCCGTACCGGAGGCACTGGGCTAGGTCTACGAACGCTGGGACGGCCAAGGGCTTCCCGAGGGGACCGGGCGCGACGCGGTGACGTCGTCACCCTCCTCGGTGTACACTCCCAACGAG
>CAJWMX010000573.1 GCA_913043805.1 uncultured Acidobacteriota bacterium
AGCACCGCCACCTTGGCCGGACCGCCCGGGCTCTTGCCAAAGACCGATTGCGCGAAATCGATGATGAATTTCGTGGCTCCGGTCGAGCTCAGGAACGCCCCGAAGATCACGAACAGGAACACGTAGGTGAACATCACCCCCAGGGCGACGCCGAAGGTGCCCTGCGCCTGCAGGAACGCCTGGGCCACGATGCGCTCCAGCGTGTAGCCGCGGTGGGGAAAGAGCCAGTCGGGCATGCTGGGCCCGACGTAGGCGTAGACCAGAAAGAGCCCGCACAGGATCGGCAGCGCCCAGCCGAGCGACCGCCGAGCCGCCTCGATCACCAGCACGAGGCCGATAGCGCCGACGAGGATGTCTGTCGAGGTTTCGAAACCGGCTCGGTTTCCGAGCGTCGATCCGTTCTGCCAGAACGCCTCGAAGTACGGCTCGTTCTGGACCATGACCCAACCGCAGCAGGCGGCGGCGAGTAGCGCCAGCACCACATCGGAGGCCTTGGCTACGGGATGGTCCTTGAGCGAGGCATGGAGCGGAACGTTCAGGAAGCAGAGGACGAGCCCGAGCAGGGCGAACAGGGCCAGCTGGGGGAGCGGAGCCAGCAGTGGGTAGTTCACCTGGACCAGCGTGAACAGGCACAGCCCCACCGCCAGCAGCCGGGTGACGTGCTGTCGCGCGCTGAGGGGGGCCGAGGATGCCGACTCTACGGCCAGATCCCGATCTCCTGGTAGAAGCGGATGGCCCCGGGATGGAACTCGGTGCCGCTGTCACGCACCACGTTCGCGGCCACGATCGCCCGACCAGCGCCGTGGCGTTCGACCACGCTGGCGGCGTTCTCGTAGAGCGTCTTGGTGACGTTGTAGACCAGCTCCTCGTCGGAGTTCGCCGAGGTGATCAGGTGCATCGATCCGACATCCAGCCCCTCGAACGGATCGGTCTGGCCGCGATAGGTGTCGGCTGGAATCGTCGCCGGTCGGAAGAAGAGGTATTCGTCGATCAGCCCCTGCTTGGCGGTCTCGTCAAAGGGGATGAAGTGGATGTCCTGCGAAGCCGATGCCTGCGTGATCGCCGGGTTGGGAATCGCGCCGCCGACGAACACCGCCGCCGCCGAGCCGTCCGCCAGCAGATCGACCGCCCCGGACTGGGTGGCGTTGACAGGGTCGAAATCGTCGTAGGTGATCCCATGCGCGCCCAGCAGCGGACGGATGAAGTACTCGAAGCCGGCCCCGGCGACACCGACACCGACACGCTCGCCGCGTAGGTCGGCCATGGTTTCGACGTCTGAGTCAGCCGGTGTGATCCAGAGCGCGACGTTCGGCGCCAGGGTCATCACGGTGCGCATCGGGTAGGCCTGGTTCCAGCCCTCGGTGCCGCGAACGGCGAAGTAGGTGATGGCGGCGTTCGACAACGCGAAGTCGAGCTCGCCGCTGGCCAGTCGACGGATATTCTCCTGCGAGCCGCTGGTTGCTTCGGCGGTCGTGTTCCAGCCGAACCCGGCGCCGAACTCGTTCATGACCTCGGCCAGCGCGCTGCCGAAGACGAAGAAGGTGCCGCCCGGGGGCGCGGTGCCCATGCTGACGAAGACCCGCGACGGCGCGCCATCGTTGCCGCCACCGCCTCCCCCGCCGCAGGCGACGGCGGTCGCGGCGAGAGCAAGCGCTACACAGAACCCAAGTCGACGCATCTGCTTGTTTCTCCCAGCCCCGGCCGACCCGCGGCCCGAGCCCGATCGCTCAAATCAAACCAGTAATGTTATCCCAGCGCCTCCCCGTTTGGCGTCGCTACGA
Organism: uncultured Acidobacteriota bacterium; assembly: GCA_913043805.1. GTDB lineage: Bacteria > Acidobacteriota > Vicinamibacteria > Vicinamibacterales > UBA8438 > UBA2994. Next base: position 1,782 of record CAJWMX010000573.1, read on the forward strand.
CGCCGGTCCGAAGATGGAGAGGAGATGGCCGTCGGGATCCCGAAAGTTCGCGGCCCACCGCTCGCCGGTTACGTTTCTGGGAGCGTTCAGAAACTCGACGCCTCTTGCCGAGACTGCCGCGTGGGCCAGCGTGACGTCGTCGACCCCGAACACGATTTCGGTGCCGCCGGCGACCGGGTCGGAAAGCTTGGTGTGGGCGGTGCTCAGCGTCAGCGTGACCCCGCCACCGCCGAGAAACGCGAATCCTTCGTTCTGAAACTGCAGCCCGAGGCCGAGCGTCTCGACGTAGAAGGCGATCGACCGGGTCAGGTTCGTCGTTCCCAACATGACGTTTGCTACACCGTTGAGCTTGACGTCAGTCATCGGCTGGCTCCTTTACGACAAATCGGCGCGATTTCAGTTCGAATCGGGGCAGTGTCCCTGACCCGACGGCGCGCACGGGCACGGTCAGACCGAGTGCTTCCTGCACGACCTGGCCGACCCGGGCCTCCACAGCGGGCGGGTCGCTCGCTGTCGGCGCCACCTCGACCTCGATCGTCAGCTCGTGCAGCGATCCCTCGGCGGTGACCGTCGAGCGGAACTCGGTGACCTCGGACACCTGTCGAACCAGCGCTTCGATCGCCACCGGGTAGACGTTGACGCCCCGTACACAGACCATGTCGTCGGCCCGCGAGAGCACGCCGCCCTCGATCTGACGGAGCGTGCGGCCGCACACGCACGGCGCTGACCGGAGCTTGACGATGTCTCGCGTGCGGTAGCGGATGAGGGGGCTCGCGATGCGCCTCAGGTTGGTGACC
>CAJWMX010000574.1 GCA_913043805.1 uncultured Acidobacteriota bacterium
TTTCAACTATCGCTGGTTCGGTCACCAGGAGTCCGGCCGGCCGCTCTGGGCCACGACCAGTGGCGAGTCGTCCACCGACGGCGCGCCGAGACCGGTCCCGGCATTCGGGCAGGCCGGTGCGGTCTACAACGTCATCGATACCCGGCAAAGCTATCTGCAGCAGCTGCTGGTGCAGGCGCTGACCGCCCTCGACCACCCGGATGAAGCGGAACGCTCCGTCCATTTCTCCTACGAGATGGTCGCGCTCTCGAAGGCCACCGCCAAGGCCCTGGGCTACGACACGGAGGATGACGGTCGACCGTTCGTGGAGGTCTCGGGACGGAAAGGCCTGGGGGTCAAGGCCGACGACCTGCTCGATCAGGTCAGGGACCGGGCCGAGGCGGAGGTCTCCACCCGCCACGAGGACCTCGCCGCCGAGGACCGACGCCGCATCGCCACGATCATCGCCACCGCCGCCATCCGCTACTTCATGGTCAAGTTCTCACGCGGCAAGGTCATCGCGTTCGACATCGACGAAGCCCTGAGCTTCGAGGGGGAAACCGGCCCCTACCTGCAGTACGCCACCGTGCGAGCCCGGAAGATCCTCCAGAAACTGGAGGCCGAGCTCTCGCTCGATGGCGCCGCCATCGCCGGCGGACTCGATGCGTTGCCGCCCGAAGGGCTCGACGGCGAGGAGGGCGACGGTCTCTGGGATCTGGTGCTCGAGGCGGCTCGCCTCGACGAGGTGGCCGAACAGGCGGTCCGCACGCTGGAGCTGTCGGTGCTGGCCAAATACGCCTTCGGCCTGGCGCAACGGTTCAACGCCTTCTATCACAGCAGCCCGGTGCGGGCGGAGGAGCGTGAGACCGTGCGGCGGTGGCGCGCCGCCGGGGTGCTGTACTTCGAACGTCAGATGACCCGAGCGCTGGGGCTGATGGGGTGCGAAGTCCCCGAGCGCATGTAGACGTTTGACTCACGCCGCGCGGAGCCGCGCCACAGTCTCGACATGGGCCGTGCCGGGAAACATGTCGAGCGCCACCACCTCCTCCAGCCCATAGCCCGCCTCGACGAACGTCCTCAGATCGCGCGCCTGGGTCGCCACATCGCACGACACATAGACCAGTTCTCTCGGCCGGTAGTCGATCAGCGCGCGCCTGGCGTCGGTACTCAACCCGATCCGCGGCGGATCGACGAGCACGGTGGCTCCCGAGAGGTCCGCGTCCCCGGCCAGGTACTCCTCGACGGACGTGGCCGCCACGTCGACGGCCGGCGCCAGCGGCTCGGCGTTGCGCCGCAGGTCGGCGGCCCCCACCGGATCCTGCTCGACCGCGGTGACGGCGCCGCCTCTGGCCGCCGCCAATGCCACGGCAAACAGGCCGACCCCGGCGTAGAGGTCGACGACCGCATCGCCGGTCACCAGCCGGTCGACCGTGGCTACCAGCTCAGGCGTCAGATAGCGGTTGGCCTGAAAGAACGCCGTCGGATGGCGCCCGAGCGAGAGGACGCCGGCGCCCGGAGCGGGGAGGAACAACGACAGCGGATCGATCACCCGGGTGTCACCGGCCAGCAGCCGTGGCGCACCGCCCGCCTGCGTCGAGGCGAGCGACCAGCCACTCACGCCGGCCGTCTCGAGTACCGGCGCCAGCGTCGTCTCGGCCACCGTCGGGTCACCCTCGACCTGCAGGTGGATGACCCGCTGCCCCCCGACGAGATCCTCGGCCAGTTCGAGCGACTCGACCCGGGCGCGTTGCAACCGCGACGAGCTCGCCTCGAGCGCGCCCAGCACCCGTTCGGTGGCCGGGAGCAACTGGGCCGTCTCGTCCGCGGCACACAGTTGATGGGTGCCCGACCGCAGGAACCCGACACGCCCCGCCTGGACGTGGAGCCGGGCTCGCACGCGATACCCGCGTTCAGGTGACCCGACCACGACGGGACCACCATCGTCCAGCGGGATCCGACCGATCCGACGAAACGCGTCGGCCACGATCTCGCCCTTGAGCGTCCGCTGCCGCTGGTAGTCGATGTGGGCGAAGTCGCGTCCACCACACAGCGCGTCGCCGGGCACCGAGCGACGGTCGGCGCTGGAGTCGAGCACCTCGACGGTCCGTGCCAGCAGCAGCGACGGTCGCTGCCGTTCGACCCGCGCCCGGACACGCTCGCCAGGAATGGCGCCGGACACCAGGACCACCCGTCCGTCATGGCGGGCGATCATCCGGCCGCCAACCGCGGGACGCTCGACATCGAGCTCGATGAGATCCGGAAACGACGTGTCGGTCACGGTTCGAAGACGATGCTGGGCAGGTTGAGACGTCGCCGCAACAGGCGCGCAACGGCGGCGTCGACCGCGTTGGCGTAGTCGGCGGCGGACATTCTGGAGCGAAAGCCTCGAAGCTCACGCTCCGCGTCTTCGGTCAGGGCTGGCACGAGTTCCCCCGCCGCGGCGCGGGACGCGGCCAGCAGCGCTCCGTCAATCTCCGACAGGCGGGCGGCGACGCCCTCACGTCGAGCGCCTCGGGTGGCGCCAACCTCGCCCAGGCCGTCGAGCTCCCGCAGCGCCGCGCCGAATGCGTCATGCAGCCCGGCCCACGCCTCCG
>CAJWMX010000575.1 GCA_913043805.1 uncultured Acidobacteriota bacterium
GACCACATGCGACCCGGTCTCCTCCCCTCCAGTGGGCCCGGAGATGACCGGCGGCGCGATCGTCACCGGGGTGAAGATCTCGAAGGTGCCTGCGGTCGAGTAGGGGCCGGTATTGGCGCCATCGACGGCCCGCACGCGCCAGGAATAGGCCTGTTCGGCTTCGAGCGACTCCGGGAGCTGCACGACGATCTGACCCGACTCGTTCGGCTCGATGCCGGTCAGCGAGACGATGATCTGCACGAATTCTGGGTCGGTGGCCACCTGCACCTCATAGGTGAACGGACGCACGCTGTTCGACATCGCCGGACTGAAGGTCAGCGTCACCGGCTGGGTGTCGGATGCAATGAGCATCGAGTCGATTGGGCCGACCGTGCCCGGCGCGGTGATCGTCACCCCAGGGAGGGGGCCGGCGATGTTGGGGCTCAGCGGGTTTGAGCTGCGCTCGGTTTCGCAGGCGGCCGTAAGGGCGAGAGCGGTCAACAGCAATGCGGAGCGGTGTCGCGCGGCAATACTACGGAGGTCGGATGACATGCCGTTTCTTCTTTTCGGTCGTTTGTGCCGTTTTGTGCAGTCCTGGACCGCGCTGGGGTCACGTCCGACCGAACTGCAAGCTCGGTGCCGAGCTTGGGTCCTCCGGCGTGGTTGTTCCGAACCCGTCAGTAGGAGGCCCTGGGCCCAACGCGACGGCGGTATGCCGGCTGTGGCCGTAAGTTCTGTCTCATCAGTAATAAACGGCGATGTTCGCGTTGACCATTGAGGGCCTGGGCCGGTATAATCCAGCTCCAGCCTGGCCCTGATCCCGGGTCTCGCCGGGCGAGTGAACGGTTGATCCACAGCCCGGGAGCGCGCCGCCCTCGACGATTGTGAGCAGTCCCCCTCGTATTTTGATGCTCGCGCCCGAGCCGTTCTTCGAGCCGCGGGGCACGCCGTTCAGCGAGTACCACCGGATCAAGGCGCTCGTCGAGCTCGGCTATCACATCGACCTGATCACCTATCCCATCGGCCAGGATGTCGACATGCCTGGGCTCACCATCATCCGGAGCGCGCGACCACCCTTCATCAAGCGTGTCGCGATCGGACCGTCTCTGGTGAAGTTGCTGCTGGACGCGCTGCTCGCCGTCACCGCCTTTCGACTGGCCAGGCCGGGCCGCTACGCCGCGATCCATTCGCACGAGGAGGCGGGGGCCCTGGGAGTGTGGCTGGCCCGGCGACTGGGGATTCCGCACCTCTACGACATGCACTCGAGCCTTCCCCAGCAGCTGTCCAACTTCAGCTATTCCAGGTCGGCGCTGATCCGGGGCGTCTTCGAACGCTCCGAACGGGCCATGATCGAGGGATCGCAGGTGGTGATCACCATCTGTCAGGAGCTGCAGGACACGGTCATCGACCTCGGCGCCGGTGACCGGGCCGTGCTGATCGAGAACGTGATGGGCGGCGACATGGAGAGCCAGGGCGAGGGCCCGGCCGTGCGGGAGGAGTGGGGCATCGACCCCGAGGCGGCTCTGATCCTCTACACGGGGACCTTCGAGGCCTACCAGGGGCTGGACCTCCTGTTCGAGGCGGCCGAGCGTCTCGCCCGGACCCACCCGACGGCACGGATTCTGGTCGTTGGCGGGTCGGAGGAACAGGTCGCGGCTGCCCGCGGCCGACTGGCCGCAGGGCTGGATGTCGTGTTCACCGGGCAGCGCCCGGCCACCGAGATCCCGTCGTTCGTTGCCGCCGCGGACATCCTCGCGTCGCCGCGGATTGCCGGCACGAACACGCCACTCAAGATCTACTCCTATCTCCGCTCCGGGCGTCCGATCGTGGCCACTGACTTGCGGACGCATACGCAGGTCCTCGAACCGGGGACGGCGCTGCTCGCGCCGCCCGAGCCCGGTCCGTTCGCCGAGGCCCTGGGGCGTCTCATCGATGATCCGGAGGCGCGAGCCAGGCTGGCCGCGGCCGCTGCCGATCTGGCGGAGCGCAAGTACAGCCGGGCGGCGTATGTCGCACGCACGCAGGACGCCTATCAGCGCCTGCTCGGGCAGGACGCGGTTGATGCCCCTTCGGCGTCCACGCTGGATACCGCCGGAGGCGTGGCCGCTTCGTGACCAGCCTGGTCACCGGGGCGACTGGGTTCACCGGCGGCTGGTTGGCGCGTCACCTCCTGTGGGAGGGAGATGGGGTGCGGGCGTTGGTGCGGCCCGAAAGCCGCGAGCAGGGGCGTCGGCTCGCCGCGGAGGGCGTCGAGGTCGTCGAGGGCGATCTCGCCGATACGGCGTCGCTGGAGCGGGCCTGCCAGGGCGTCGACGTGGTCTATCACATTGCGGCGACCTATCGGACGGCGGGGCAGACCGATGCCGTCTATCGGGACATCAATGTCGGGGGGACCCAGCGACTCCTTGAAGCGGCCGTCGCCGGGGGCGCCAGCCGCTTCGTCCATTGCAGCACTGGTGGGGTGCACGGGCACATCGACGTCCCTCCGGCCGACGAGTCGGCCCCGCTCCGCCCCGGTGACATCTACCAGGAGACGAAGCTCGAAGGGGAACGGGTCGCGCGCGCTCGGGGCGAGCGCGGCGATGTCGAGGTG
>CAJWMX010000576.1 GCA_913043805.1 uncultured Acidobacteriota bacterium
ACACGTCCAGCCCCTCGAACCCGGCCACGAAGGACGCCGTCTCCCACACACCCGCCAGCGCGCGCCGAACTCCGCCGGTCACGTTCGCGTCCACCTCGCCCAGGAATCGGAGCGAGAAGTGCAGCTGCTCCTCCGGCATCCAGCGCATCGGTATGCCAGCCTGCTCGAACCACTCACTGGGCAAGCGACCGGGCCTTTCGGCCGGCCGCCTTCCGGGCCTGTGCGTCCAGGTCGGCCGCCACGAAGAGTCGCACTGTCCCCTGCCCTCGTTCCACGTCCAGCCCTATCCGCGTCCGAGCAGCTGCCGTCGGAGCAGCCCGAGTGCCGCGCGTGTCGCCATCCGCCGGATCATGGCCCGATCCCCAGGCCACCGGTAGAGACGGGTCGACACTTCGTCGCCCGGCCCGGCCACCGCCAGACACACGGTGCCGACCGGTTTGTCCGCCGAACCGCCGTCGGGACCTGCGACCCCGGTCACTCCCAGCCCAACGTCGGCCTTCATGGCGCGACGCGCGCCCTCGGCCATGGCCGCGGCCACCGGCTCGCTGACCGCCCCATGCTCGGCCAGCAGCGCGGCGTCGACTCCGAGGAGCCGCTGCTTGATGTCGTTGGAGTAGGCCACCACGGCTCCGGCCAGATAGCGAGAGCACCCCGGGATGTCGACCAACTGGGAAGTCGCCAGGCCGCCGGTGCAGGACTCTGCGAGCCCCACGCGCAGTCCAGCGTCGGACAGACATTGACCGACCACCTCGGCCAGCGACCGCCCGTCCGTGCTCAACAGATCCTGACCCAGCGCCGCGCTCAACTCAGCCGTCGCGGCGTCCAGCACGTCGGTGGCCGACGACGCCAGACTGGACCAGACTGACAGATGCAACTCCACGAGCCCCGGAGAAGCCAGAATCGTCGTCTCGACCGCCGGCTCGGACTGACGCCACCGATCGTAGATCGGCTGAGTGACCTCGGCGACGTGTGACTCGCCCCGCCCAACCACTTTCAGTACCCGCCGGTAGAGGCGTCGGTCGCCGACGCGCGCCTCGAGGCGTTGCCGCACGACGTTGTCGAACATCGGCTCCAGTTCCCGGGGCGGCCCGGGCAGGAGGAGCACCACTCGCCCGTCCTCTTCGAGCCACAAGCCGGGAGCCGTGCCACGCGGATTCTCCAGCACCTCGGCACCTTCGGGGACACACGCTTGCCGGCGGTTGTTCTCCGGCATCCGCCACCCCCGTGCGGCAAACCGCTCCTCGAGCGCGGCGACCAGGGTCGGGGCCTCGCGCAGGGGCCGGTCCAGCAGCGCCGCCACCGTCTCACGCGTCAGGTCGTCGTCGGTCGGACCGAGCCCCCCCGAAAGCAGCACCAGGTCGACACCGCCGAGCGCCCGCTCCACCGCGTCCCGTAGCACCGTGGGATCGTCACCGACAATGGACTTCCGCTGCACGGCGATCCCCAGTTCGTTCAGCCCGGCCGTGAGAAACAGGGAGTTCGTGTCGCTCTTGAACGGCGTCAGGAGCTCAGACCCCACCGCGATGATCTCCGCCGAAACCGCGCCGGCGCCGACCCTAGTGCTCACAAGGCGCCCCCGAAGGCGAGCGCCACACGCAGGATCAGCTGCGCGTAGATTCCGGCAACCACGTCATCGGCCATGACGCCCCATCCGCCAGGCAATCGTTCGGCGTGCCGAGCCGGAAACGGCTTCAGGATGTCGAAGGCTCGAAACAGACCGAACGCCAGCAGGGCCCCACCGACCCCGACCGGGACCGCCAACAGGGTCACCAGCATCCCGGCGACCTCGTCGATGACGATGACTCCTGGATCCGTGCGTTGGTAGGCGGTCTCGGTGGCTCGGGATGCCCACACCCCGACGGCGAGCACCAAGGCCAGGAGCACGGGCTCGACCCACGCCCAGCCGTTGGCGCGTAGCAGCCAGACCAGCAACAGGCCCGCCAGCGATCCGACGGTCCCGGGCGCGACCGGCACGAAACCACAGGGGCCAACGGCGGCCACGAGGACCCCAAGACGCGCGCGCGACTGCTTCGTCACGTCCCTACGCCGCCCGCCCGGTCCGCACGGAAACAGGACGCACTTGGGTCCCGGTGAGTCGGTCGTGCAGCGTCCGTCCTTCCCGGTCGAACGCCATCCACAGCCACCCGAGACCCAGTGTCGCCAGCGAGAGCGCTCCGCCAATCATCCGATACGCAGCCGTCAACATCGGGACCATCTGCCCGCCAGCGTCGACCACCCGGAGGCCGAACAGCATCTTCCCGAAGGTCTGACCGCCGACCGCCGTCAGCAGCACCACATAGCTCGCGTCGAGGAGCAACAGAAACAGCGTCAACGGGACCAGGGGCAGCTGTGCGACCGACCCGACATCGAGTCCGGCCAGCCGCAGCGTCAGCACGAGCACCGTGAGGTTGACCGCGACGATGATGAGCAGATCGAAGATCGCGGCCCCGCACCTCGACGCCACCCGCGCGGCCCGCGGGGCCGACGCCCGTTCGGACGACGCCCGGCCACCAGTCTCCTCGGGCGCCGGTCGAGGGGAGCCTCGACCGGCCGGCGCACGCCCGG